>MIDV01000089.1:0-7735 GCA_001830245.1 Lysobacterales bacterium RIFOXYA1_FULL_69_10
TTGCTGCTGGCGCTGGTGATGGCGGCCGAGCAGGGCGCGCCGTTGCCGGACTCGCTGCGCTACATCGCCGTGGGCGGCGGCCGCATCGGCCCGGGGCTGCTGGCACGCGCCCGCGCGCTCGGGCTGCCGGTCCATGAGGGCTACGGGCTGACCGAGTGCGGGTCGGTGGTGTGCCTCAACCGGCCCGGTGCGGTGCGCGACGGCAGTGTCGGCCAGGCGCTGCCGCATGCGCGCGTGTCGGTGGTCGATGGCGAACTGTGCGTCGACGGTGCGCGTGCACTGGGTTTCCTCGGTGGCGCACCGATGCCCGACGGGCCGGTCCGCACCGGCGACCTGGGCCACGTCGACGCGGACGGCTTCGTGCATGTCACCGGCCGCCGCAAGAACGTGTTCATCACCGCGTTCGGCCGCAACGTCTCGCCCGAGTGGGTGGAGAGCGAACTGCTCGCGCACCCGGCCATCGGCCAGGCCGTGGTCCACGGCGAAGGGCAGGCCGACAACCTCGCCGTATTGGTAGCGCGACGCCCTGACCTCGACGACAGCTTTCTTGCCCGCGCACTGGCCGAGGTCAACGCCGGGCTGCCCGACTACGCACGCGTGGCGCGCTTCGTGCGCGCGGCCGCGCCGTTCACCGCCACCGAAGGCCTGCTGACCGCCAACGGCCGTCCGCGCCGCGCCGCCATCCTGTCCCGCTACCAGGCCGACATCGAGGCCTGCTACCGGGGCGACCCCACTGTTCCCACCCCCGGAGTTGCCGCATGAGTTTCCACGACGACCTGCTCGCGCAGACCATGGACGAGCGCGACGCGCTGGTGTCCATCCCGCTCATCCAGTCCGCGCTGGCCGGTGCGATCACGCGCGAGGACTACGTCGCCTTCCTGACCCAGGCCTACCACCACGTCCGCCACACCGTGCCGCTGCTCATGGCCTGCGGCGCGCGCCTGCCGGCACGGCTGGAGTGGCTGCGCACCGCCATCGGCGAATACATCGAAGAGGAGATGGGGCACCAGGAGTGGGTGCTCGACGATATCGCCGCCTGTGGCGCGGACCGCCACCAGGCCGAGGCGTCGATGCCCTCGCTGGCAACCGAGCTGATGGTCAGCTACGCCTACGACACCATCCACCGCGGCAACCCCGTCGGCTTCTTCGGCATGGTGCTGGTGCTGGAAGGCACCAGCGTTGCCCTGGCCACGCGCGCGGCCGACACGCTGCAGGCTTCGCTCGGACTGCCGCGCAACGCCTTCGGGTACCTGCTGTCGCACGGCGACCTGGACATCGAGCATGTCGGCTTCTTCAAGCGCCTGATGGACCGCCTGGACGATGCCGGCGATCGCGCCGCTGTCGTGCACGCGGCGCGTCGCTTCTACGTGCTGTACGGCGACATCTTCCGCACGCTGCGCAGCGGCGGCGTGCGCCTGGCAGAGGCGGCGTGATGGACCTGACCGGCCGCAGCGTGATCCTGACCGGCGCAAGCGGCGGCATTGGCGAGCCGCTGTTCGCCGCGCTGACCGACGCCGGCGCGCACGTGCTGGCAGTGGGGCGCAACGAAGTCCGCCTGCGCGAGCTGGCGCAGTACGTGCCCGCCGGTGCGCTGCACCGGGTGGTGGCGGACGTCGCGACAGCCGAGGGCCGCGCGCGCGTGCTGCAGGCCGCGCATGCGATGCGTCCGCTGCCGTCGGTGCTGGTGCTGGGCCATGCGCAGAGCGCTTTCGGGCTGTTCCAGGAGCAGGACCCGGACGCCATGGCGCGGCTGCTGCAGACCAACCTGGTGGCGCCGATGCTGCTGATCCGCATGCTGCTGCCCGTCCTGCAGACGCACGACCGCGCCGCGGTCGCCGTGCTGGGTTCGACCTTCGGCAGCCTGGCGTTTCCGGGCTTTGCCGCCTACAGCGCCAGCAAGTTCGGGCTTCGCGGCCTGACCGAAGCGCTGGCGCGCGAGTACGCCGACACGCCGGTGCGCTTCCAGTACCTGTCGCCGCGCGCCACCCGCACGCCGTTCAACACGCCGGCCGTGGACGCGCTCAATGCCGAACTCAAGACCCCCAGCGACGACCCGGCCGAGGTCGCCCGGCAACTGGTCGGCGCCCTGCAGCGCGGCACGTCGCGCCTGCAGATCGGTTGGCCGGAAAAACTCTTCGCCCGCCTCAACGGGCTGTTGCCCGGACTGGTCGACCGCAGCCTGCGCACGCAGCTGCCGGCCGTCCGCCGCCACGCACACCTGCCGTCCCACCCCTTGCCGGAGATCCCGCGCCATGAACCGCAACCGCAGTAACCCCCTGTTCGGCTTCACCCTCCTGTGCGCGCTGATAGGCGGCAACGCCTTCGCCGCCGACCCCGCGCTGCCCGCCGTCGAGCAGGTGCGCGACCGCTGGGCCCAGATCAACTACCAGACCCCCAAGCCGCAGCGCGAAGCGGCCTTCGCCGACCTCGCCCTGGAGGCCACGCAGGCACGCAAGGCGCGGCCCGGTGATGCCGAGGCATTGATCTGGGAGGGCATCGTGCTGTCCAGCCTGGCCGGCGAGAAGGGCGGCGTGGGCGCTCTGGGCCTGGTCAAGCGCGCGCGTTCGGACTTCGAGGCCGCCATCAAGCTCGACCCGGCCGCCCTGGACGGCGCGGCCTACACCAGCCTGGGCGCGTTGTACTACCAGGTGCCGGGCTGGCCGCTCGGGTTCGGCGACGACGACACCGCGCGCCAGCTGCTGCGCAAGGGGCTGGCGGTCGACCCCGACGGCATCGACGCCAACTACTTCTATGCCGACTTCCTGCGCGACCAGAAGGACTGGGCCGGCGCGAAGGCGGCCTACCAGAAGGCGCTGGCCGCGCCCACGCGCCCGGGCCGCGCCACCGCAGACGCCGGTCGCCGCCGCGAGGCCGAGGCCCGGCTGAAGGAGGTCGCCGCGCACCTTGCGCGCTGACGGCGTCGCGCACCAGACTGGCCGCATGCGCATCCTGCTGGTGGAAGACGACCCGTTGCTGGGTCAGGGCCTTTGCACCGCGCTGCGGCGCGGTGCCTTCGCCGTCGACTGGGTGCATGACGGCGCCGCGGGGCTGTACGCCATCCGCGACGACACCTTCGACCTCGTGGTGCTGGACCTGGGCCTGCCGCGCATGGATGGCATCGACGTCATCCGCCAGATCCGCGCCAGCGGCAACCCCGTGCCTATCCTGGTGCTGAGCGCGCGCGAACGGCCGGCCGACCGCACCCTGGGCCTGGACGTGGGCGCGGACGACTACCTGGGCAAGCCCTTCGACACCGCCGAACTGCTGGCCCGCGTGCGCGCCCTCATCCGCCGCAGCGCCGGGCGCGCGCGGCCCACGCTGGAGGCCGGGCCGCTGCAGCTGGACCCCACGACGCTGGCCGCCAGCTGGCACGGCCGCAACCTGGACCTGACCCGCCGCGAGTTCGCGCTGTTGCGCCTGCTGATGGAGCAGCGCGGCCGCCCGATGGCGCGCGATGCCATCCAGCGCCACCTGTACGGCTGGAGCGACGACGTCGCCAGCAATGCCGTCGACGTGCACGTGCACGCCCTGCGCCGCAAGCTCGACCCCGGCGCGATCCGCACCGTGCGCGGCATCGGCTACGCGCTGGGCGACCTGGCGGGCGCCGCCCCGTGAACTCCATCCGCGGCACGCTGCTGCTGGTACTGCTGGGCACGCTGGGCACGCTGATGGCCGTGGCCGGCTGGTTCAGTTACCGCGCCGGCCTGCAGGAAGCCGGCGAGATGTTCGACGCGCGCCTGGTGCAGTCGACCCGCGTGCTGGTCAGCCTGGTGGATGCGCCGTTGAGCGAACTCAATGCCTACCCGGGCGAGCCGATCGTCCTGCGCGGCTGGCACGGCCAAGCGCAGGGCGTGGGCGAAGACCTGGCGTTCCAGGACGGGCACGCCTACGAGAACAAGCTCGCCTTCCAGGTCTGGGATGCGCGCGGCCGCCTGCTGCTGCGCTCCGACAGCGCGCCGCTCACGCCGCTGGCCGAGCGGGTGCCGGGCTACGCCGATGTCGTCATCGACGGCGCGCGCTGGCGCACGTTTACCCTGCGCTCGCGCGAGGGCCGCTGGTTCCAGTCGGCCGAGTCCACCGACATCCGCCAGGAGCTGGCCACCGACATCGCCGGCGGCACGCTGACGCCCCTGGTGCTGTCGCTGCCGCTGATGGCGCTGGTGATCTGGTGGAGCGTCGCACTGGCAACGCGGTCGCTGCGGCGGCTGTCGCACGAGATCGGCCAGCGCGACCCCGAGCGCCTGGCGTTGCTGGACCCGGACCAGGTGCCGCGCGAGGCGCAGGGCCTGGTGCGTGCACTCAACAGCCTGCTGCAACGGCTGGACGTCGCACTGGTACGCGAGCGCCGTTTCGTGGCGGATGCCGCGCACGAGCTGCGCACCCCGATCAGCGCGTTGAAGGTGCACGCCGACAACGCGCGGCTGGCGCAGGACGCCACCGACCGCGAGGACTCGCAGCGCCTGCTGGCCGACAGCGTCGCGCGCGTGGAGCGCCTGATCGCGCAATTGCTGTCGCTGAGCCGGGCCGAGAACGTCGGCGGCGTCCGCCATCGCACGCGGCTGAGCCTGGACGCGCTGGTGCGCACGGAGGTCGACGAACTGCGGCCGCTGGCCGAGCAAAAGCAGCAATCGCTGCGGGTCGACCTGGACGACGTGCAGGTGTCGGGCGACGAGTTCGCGCTGGGGCTGCTGGTGCGCAACCTGGTGGAGAACGCGGTGCGCTACACGCCGGCCGGCGGCACGATCGAGGTGCGCGTCTCGCGCCCCGGCGCGCACGCCGTGCTGGAGGTGGACGACTCCGGCCCCGGCATCCCCGAGGCCGACCGCGAGCGCGTGTTCGACCCCTTCTACCGGCGCCTGGGCTCCGGCGAGGAAGGCAGCGGCCTGGGCCTGTCCATCGCGCGGGAAGTGCTGGTCTCGCACCTGGGCACCATCCGCCTGGACCGCTCCAGCCGCCTCGGCGGACTGTCCGTGCACGTGGCACTGCCAGCAGGCGACTGACCGGCACCCGCCAAAGCGAACTCGGTCCCCAAAGCAGCCCCGCCTCCCGCTCCTTGTAGGAGCGGCTTCAGCCGCGATCCCCAACCCCAACCCCCGCGTCACCCACGCCCCCTTTGTAGGAGCGACGTAAGTCGCGACCACCATCTCCAAACAAGCAACGCCACCTCCCGCTCCCCGTAGGAACGGCTTCAGCCGCGATCAATACACCCGGCCCCGCGCCCCCATCCGGCCACCGCGCACAATCCCGGGCAGGACATGCGGCCCGCGGCCTCACCCGCACTACGTACCGGCTGTCACCTCATCCATCAACGCCGTCAACGCCCGCTCCACCTCCTGCGCATGCGGGCGAATGTCGGCGTCGTTGCTGACCAGCCCCAGCAGCTCGACGGGTCCGATCATCGACACCCGCGTACGCGTGCCGTCCTCGAACACCGCGATGCGGCAGGGCAGGGCGGCTGCCAGCGACGCATCGTGCGCCAGCACCTGCTGGGCGACGGCAGGGCTGCACAGCTCCAGCACATGGCACTGGAAATCGATGGGGTGGCCCTTCTCCTGCAGCGTCCTGTTGAAGTCGTAGCGGTGCAGCACGCCGAAGCCGTGCGACTTGGCGCTGGCCTCGATGCGCTCGGCGACGGTGGCGGCGGACTGGTCGGTGGTGCGTTCGATGGTCATGGCGGTTCCTGCTCAGCGCGTGGCGGGGTTGGCGCCCAGCAGGCGCCCGTCGACGGTGGTGCCGTAGGGCGAGTCCGGGTCGTCATGGAAACGGGTGCGCGTCTCGGCGACGTCGCCGGTGAAGCGCGGGTCCTGCGGGCGCTCGTGGCCATTCATGTACAGCGCCACGTCCCACGCGTCCTGCACCGACAGCGTGCCGCCCTTGCCCAGCGGCATGTTGGCGCGGATGAAGGCTGCCGCGTTGTCCAGCTGGTGCATGCCCGCGCCCCAGTTGAAGGACTCCGGGCCCCACAGCGGCGGAAACACCGTGCGCCCGTCCACCTGCTGGCCCTGGCCGTCCTCGCCGTGGCAGATCGCGCAGTTGGCGGCGTACACCGCCTCGCCGCGCGCGAAGTCCGGCGGCGTGTCCGGGCGCGCGTCCTTCGGGTAGCCGGAGCCGGGCAGCGTCGCCCCGACCGGCGCGCCCTGCGACATCCAGTACGAGTACGCCTCCAGCGCCACCAGCACGTCGTGGCCGGCCGGCGGCGCGGTGCCGTCCATGCTGTAGTTGAAGCAGCCCTGCAGGCGCTCGGTGAAGTTGTTGACGCGCTGGTTCTTGCCGCGGAACGCCGGGTAGCGCACCCACGCGCCCCACAGCGGCGCCGAGTCCGCCTTGCGCCCGGCGTCCAGGTGGCAGTTGCCGCAACTCAGGTCGTTGCCGACGAACTCGGCCGCATGCGTCGGCGTGTCCAGGAAGATGTCGCGGCCGCGGCGGACCATGTCGCCGAACGGGCCTTCGGGGATGTCGGCCTCCGACGGCGGGCTGAACTCGCCCGGTGCCGCAGCCACGGCCGGGGCCGCCGCCGTCGCGGGCGTGCCTGCCGACGTCGCATCGGACGAGGGCTGCTTGCCGGTGCGCGGCGGGCGGATGTTGTCGCATGCCGACAGCAGCAGTGCGGCGGCTGCGAAGGCGAGGGCGGTGCGCGCGCTCATCGCGATGCTTCCATCGGCAGCCTGGAGAAGTAATCGGACACGTCGCGGATCTCCTCGGCCGTCAGACCGCGCGCGGCGGCCTGCATCAGGCCGATGGGGTCGTTGTTCCGGCGCCCGGCCTTCCACGCCTCCAGCTGCGTCGAGAGGTAGTCGGCCGTCTGCCCGGCGATGGGCGGAAACGCATCGCCCACGCCGCGCCCGCCCGGGCCGTGGCACTGCACGCAGCCGGGCACGTTGCGGTCCCACGCACCGCGCTGCGCCACGCGCGCGCCGGGGTGCGCATCGCCGGGTGGGGCGGCGGCGGGCAGCGCCATGCCCGCGTAGTAGCCGGACATCGCCTCGCGCGTTTGCGGCGACATCGCCTTGGCGATCGGCGACATCAGCGCATGTTCGCGCCGACCCTCGGCCAGGTCGTCCAGCTGCTTGCGCAGGTAGGCCGCATTGATGCCCGCCAGCCGCGGCATCGCGCCCTGGCCTTCACCCTGGGCGCCGTGGCAACTCGCGCACGCCGCCAACCCGTCGCCGCCGGTGTTGGCCAGCGTCGCCGGGTTCACCGACTGCGCCTGCACCGCCAACGCCGTGCCCGCCAGCACCACCACCGCCGACCACTGCTTCCACTTCATCGCACGCTCCGCACTCGTCCAGCGGTAGCTGCCGCAAGTGGCCGCTACCGCGATCGAAGCGATTCTGTGCAGCGGCCCCGTTCCAACAACGTGAACTGCTCGCGCGGCCGCGCCCCCTGTCCCCGAGGCGACCGCCTGCGGGGCGCAGGAGCGGCCTGAGCCACGATCCCCCAGCCCCCCCCCAACCCCCGCGTCCCTCACGCCCCCCCCTTGTAGGAGCGACGTAAGTCGCGACCACCATCTCCACCCGAGCGCACGATCGCGACTCAAGTCGCGCCTACAAATGCCCCGACCATCACCACCGCCCACCGCCCACCGCCCCCTGTAGGAGCGGCTTCAGCCGCGATCCCCACCCCCAAGCCCCCGCGTCACTCACGCCCCCTTTGTAGGAGCGACGTAAGTCGCGACCCCCATCCCCAAGAAGCCAGCACCACCTCCACCTGTAGGAGCGGCTTCAGCCGCGACCAC
>MIDV01000089.1:7742-18916 GCA_001830245.1 Lysobacterales bacterium RIFOXYA1_FULL_69_10
AAGACACCGGCGAACCCCACACCCCCCGCCGCAGGCGCGACCTCACTCACGACACGCGCAGCCCCCGCTGCGCCACCTGCCAATGCCGCCGATCCAACCGCCATCGCCACCGCAAAAACGCGCACCCCGGCCGCTACCACCCGCATCGCCCCCGAAAAAACCGCCACCGCCGCCACACCAACCGCCGCTCAAGCCACAGCACGCGGCATCGCCGCCACCCGATGTCCCGCCACCCGAGCTGCGACTCGCACCGTTGCCGAAGATTCCGCCACCGCTGGCGCACCGACCGCCACGCGTGCCCCACAACGGGGCGGCGCTTCCACCCAAAGCGCCATGCATGCCGCTCAAAGCCCCATCGATGGCAGAACGTGCATCACCGCTGCCGCTCCAACACGCGCCACTGCCGCTTTTTTCGCCAGCGCAGCCACCTCAAGGCACACCCGCGTCGCCGTTGGCGCCTCCGCAGCGAAGGCGGGGATCCGCGCACACACAGCCCCGCCCAGCCGGAAAACAAAAAGGCCGCCCGAAGGCGGCCTCTCGCAGAACCCCGGCAGGCACACCGCCTGCCGCTTAACCCCTCACGCCGCGGCCGGCGTCTCCTCCCCGCGCGGCGCCTTGGCGAAGCGCGTGCCCAGCTCCTTGCGCAGGCCTTCCAGGCCCTGGTTGCGGCCCGAGACCTTCAACAGCGCATAGCCGTCCAGCGCGCAACGCATGATGTCGCTGCCCAGTGCCGTCTCGCTGTCGGCGCCGCGCTCGGCCAGGCGCTGCAGCCGCTGCAGGCGCGGGCGCAGCTTGTCCAGCGCCACCAGGTCGGCCTGCGCCTCGGCCAGCTTCAGGCTGGGCGGCACCACCTGCGGGTTCTGCGACAGCACGCTCAGCGTCTGCCGGCAGAACGCCTCGGACTTGTCGCCCATGCGCGCCAGCTTGCGGCGCTGCTCGGCGGTCATCGCCACCAGGTCCACTAGCTGCGTCTCGAGGTCCAACAGCGCCTGGTCCACCGCCTCCAGCTGCGCGTCCGTCAGGGTCAGGTTGATCATGTTCTGGCTCACTGCACACTCCCTTGCATTCCATGTGAGGCGCCGGGGCCGGCCCGCGTCGCGTGCCTGCAAGCCCACCGGCGCCGCTCCAATGCCGTCCCCGCGGCGCGGGGTGTGGCATGGCCGGCAGGGCCGGCGGCTGGAGCGGGGCGGAGTGTGCGTGGCGCGCCGCAGTCCGTATGTAGGAAAAGTCCGAATGCGGCCGCGGGGCTTTGCCGCACAGGCACGATTGGTCGGGTCTTAGCAGGCGCGACGCCGGGCAGGCATCATGTCCGCCGGAGGGGGACCCGATGACTGCACTGACCGAGCGCTTCGCGCGCGCCGTGGACTACGCCCGCATCGCCCATGCCGGGCAAACCCGTAAGGGCACCGCCATCCCGTACATCACCCACCTGCTGGGGGTGGCCGCGCTGGTGCTGGAATACGGCGGCGACGAGGACCAGGCCATCGCCGGCCTGCTGCACGACACCCTGGAAGACTGCGGCGCCCACCACGAGCCGATCATCCGCCAGCAGTTCGGCGACCGCGTTGCCGACATCGTGCTGGCCTGCACCGACGGCACCGCCGAGGACAAGGGCACCCACACCGACGCCGAGGCCAAGCGCCGCGACTGGCTGGCCCGCAAGCAGGCATACCTCGCGCACCTGGCCGAGGCGCCTGACGACGTGCTGCTGGTGTCGGCCTGCGACAAGCTGCACAACGCCCGCTCCATCGTGCAGGACATCGAGGACCCGGCGGTGTGCCTGGCGGTGTTCGATCGGTTCAAGTCAGGCCGCGATGGCACGCTGGCCTATTACGAGAGTCTGGCGCGGCAATTCAACGCAGCGGCCGCCGCACCTGCGAGAGCTATCGACGCCATCGTTGGGCGCATGCACGCGATGGCCGACGGCACTACACGGCAACCATTGCCCTACGCAACCTTTCCAGCACTCGCCTAAGGTCCCGCTAATCATTTTTTCAAGGATGCAAATGAACGGCAGCGCGTCTCAACTCTTCATCGTCGACAACTCAAATGCAGAGTGGAAGGTCCGCTCCTATTTGGCTGAATGGTGCGAGCTTTCAGCAACGATCGATATCGCCACAGGCTACTTCGAGATCGGGGCAGTGCTGGCGATGCAGGAAAAATGGCAGCACGTCGACAAGATTCGAGTGCTGATGGGAGACGAGGTTTCGCTGCGGACGGGTCAGGCGTTCGAAAAGGGGCTGAAGCGCGTAGCTAGCCGTCTCGACAATTCATTGGATCAGGAGAAGGTCAAAAACGACTTTCTCGAAGGCGTGCCCGCAGTGGTCGATGCGATCAAGAGCGGGAAGCTGGAGTGTCGTGTCTACCGCAAGGATAAGTTCCATGCGAAGGCCTACATCACGCACGGCCGCTCCGCTGTCGTGGGTTCCTTCGCGTTGGTTGGGTCTTCCAATTTCACGGTTCCCGGGCTCACCGACAACATTGAACTCAATGTCCAGATCCGTGGCGCCGATGTGGGCCTGTTGCAGGAATGGTACGAACGCCACTGGGAAGACGCCCAGGACGTCAGTGCGGATCTGCTGAAAATCATCGAGAAGCACACGCTGTTGAGGTCTCCATACGAAATCTGGATCAAAGCGTTGCATGAACTTTTTCATGGAGAGGCTTTGACCCCGGATGTTTGGGATCGCAATCAGTCCAAGCTTTTTGGAGAGCTCGATCGCTATCAGCAGGATGCGTATCGCAATCTGCTCAGCATCGCCAAAACGTACGGGATCGCGTTCCTCTGTGACGGGGTAGGCCTGGGCAAGACGTTCGCTGGCCTGATGTTGATCGAGCGCTTCGTGGTCCACGAAGGCAAGCGTGTGGTCCTGTTTGCCCCCAAGGCGGCACGCGAGGATGTCTGGGAAGTAAAGGTCGCCAAGTACCTCGACGACCTCAACAGTGGCTTCGTCAACTTCAAGTCCTTTAACCACACCGATCTGCAGCGCGTGGGGAAGATCCAGAAGGAAATCGAGCTGACGCTGCGAGATGCTGATGTAGTCATCATCGACGAGGCCCACAATTTCCGTAATCCGGGCGGTCGGGGTACGGGGCGGATGCAGGAGTCACGCTACCGCCGACTGCAGCGGTATGTAGCCAGCGGGTCGGACAAGAAGCAGGTGTTCATGCTCACGGCGACGCCGGTCAACAACTCGATCCATGATTTCCGCCACATGATCGAGGTCTTCAGTGGCGAGGACATGCGGTACTTCCAGCCGACCCTTGGGATTTCCAGCCTGCGTAGGCACTTCATCGATCTCGAGAAGAAGCTGCTCGGGAAGGACAAGGAGGGCGACCTGTTCGATATTGAAACTGCAGACGACGAAGACAGAGCTGAAACGGCACTGGCCATGGACCGCATCTTTCACGCGCTGGTTGTCCAGCGCAGCCGTGCCTACGTGCGAGAGAGTCAGATCCAGGTTGCGGGCGACAAGGCGCTATTTCCGGAGCGTCTGCCACCGGTTGTAGCCGAATACGGATTGAAGAAGACGTACGGCAAGCTTCTGGTTGAGCTTGAGAAAGCGTTCAGCAAGCAGGATCCGCTGTTCGTCCTCGGCGTCTACAACCCCTTGGCCTATTACAAGGGCAAGAAGGGCGATTCCGACGCCGACCACTTGGCGGAGGGTCGGCAAAAGCAGGTCGTCACCCTGATTCGCACCCAATTCCTCAAGCGTTTCGAGAGTTCGGCAGCCGCCTTCGAGAGGTCGTGCCTTCGGTTGTTGAAGAAGCTCTTCGCCTGGGCCGAAGTCCATGCAGAGGGCGCGCATGACCGAAAGCGGCTGGACAGATTCAAGAGCAAGCACGCGGAACTGCTGGATTACGTGGAGGCCCACCAGAACGACCTCTTCTCCGATGAGGCGGAAGAGGATGAAGTCGAGCCGTTCCTGACCGAGGAGATGCTCGCCGGCGTCGATAGGCTCGACCCCGAAGAATACGAAGTCGGCGACCTGATCGACGATTGCATCGACGACATGGAGCAGTTGGCGGTGTTCCTTGGCATGGTCAAAGACGTCACGCCGAAGAAGGACGACAAGCTGCAGGCGCTGACCAAGCTGCTCAAGACCGACAAAGTCCTGAAAAACCAGAAACTGATCCTGTTTACGGAATTCGCCGACACCGCCCGCTACCTGGAGAAGGAGCTGAAGGCGGCCGGCATCGAGGGTATCGAGCGCATTGACGGCAAGAGCACGCAGAAGCGGCGGAGCCAGGTGATCCGACGCTTCTCTCCGTACTACAACGACACGAGCAGAGCCGCTCTGGCGAGCGATGGATTGGAGGAGATTCGGGTGCTGATCGCGACCGACGTGTTGTCGGAAGGCTTGAACCTGCAGGACGCCACCCGCCTGATCAACTACGACCTGCACTGGAATCCGGTGCGTCTGATGCAGCGCATTGGCCGTACTGACCGGCGCCTGGACCCGAAGGTCGAGAAGGCGATCATCCGTGACGATCCAGGTCAGAAGGCCGTTCGGGGCACGACCCAATTCTGGAACTTCCTGCCGCCCGAGGAGTTGAATGAACTACTTAGCCTGTTCAACCGTGTAACCCAGAAGACGGTGGTGATCTCCAAAAGTTTCGGCATCGAGGGCAAGCAGCTGCTGAGTCCCGAGGACGATTTCGATCCGATCAAAGAAATGAACGAGCGCTTCGACGGCGTGATGTCAGAGGTCGAGAAGCTGCGGCTCGAGTACGACAAGCTGCGCGATGAGCATCCCGAATTGATCGAGGCCGCGGCTGCGCTGCCGTCGAAGGCGTTCAGCGGCCGCAAATCGATAGATGGTCAGCCCCGCGTGTTCTTCTGTCACCGGATCCCTCGGCCGGACCCGTCGCTGGTCGAGGTGGAGCCGGGCCAGCCTCGCTGGTCGCTGGCCGCGGGCTACACCGTATGGACAGAGTTGGCCTTGGAGACGGAATCGACGACGAACGACGTGGGTGCCATAGCGCCGCACATCCGGATCGAGGCTGACGAAAAACGTGTAACCAAGCTGGCCAAGACTAAGCTGAAAGCCCTGCGCGAACAGGTGGAGAAGGATCTGGTGAGGCAGCACCTGCGCCCGCTGCAGGCGCCAGTCGGAGTCTCGCCGGCGTTGATGTGCTGGATGGAAGAGGCCAACTGAGGGGAAGTTGATGGCTGCTGTTGGAAATGACCTGCGCCGCATCGGCGATTTCGAGGCCCTGTGTCGATATCTGGAGGACGCGCTCGGCTGGCCGCTGGGGGACGGCGCATACGACTTCGATGCATTGACCTTCGAATACGAGCCGGAAGAATTGGGTCTTAAGGACCAGTACGCCGACGCCATTGAAAGCATTCATCAGCTGCGGCCGGTGGCCGACGGTCAGCCTTGGGGGATCTTCTTCGTCCGATTCACGAAGAAGAAGCTCCCGGTCGGGGTGCTGCGCCGCATCCTCAGTCAGCTCGCACTGAAGAAGCGAGCCTCTGCCAACCAGGCAGAACGTGCCGCGTGGCGGGCCGAAGATCTGCTGTTCGTTTCGGCCTTCGGAGATGAGGTGGGTACGGATCGCGAGATCGCCTTCGCCCACTTCCACCAGCACGGCGGCGACCTGCCAACCCTGCGGGTGATCGGCTGGGACGGCAACGATACGTCACTGAAGCTGGGCTACCTGCAGCGAGTGCTGGCCGACAAACTGCATTGGCCATCCGATCCGAGTGACACGGAGGCGTGGCGGAAACTGTGGCGCAGCCCGTTTCGCCACCGCCCGGGCCACGTCATCCGCAAGTCCGACGAACTGGCGCAGGAGCTGGCCAAGCTGGCGCGGGCCATCCGCGACCGTGCCCAGGCGGTGATGAAGGCCGAAAGCGCGAGGGGTCCGCTCACCAAACTCTATGACGCCTTCAAGAAAGCGCTAATCCACGACCTCACACCGGAGGGGTTCGCCGACACCTACGCCCAGACCATCACTTACGGGTTGCTCACCGCGGCGATCTCGCGCACGGAGATGTCGGAGGGTCGCCACGGCACCGCGTTGCTCGCCTCCGATCTGACGGAAATGGTTCCGGTCACGAACCCCTTCCTGAAGGAGATGCTGGAGACCTTCCTCGAGGCCGGTGGCCGCAAGGGCGGGATCGACTTCGATGAGCTAGGCGTGCAGGACGTGGTCGAGCTGCTTCGCGGCGAGGACACCGACTTGCCGGCGATTCTGCGCGACTTCGGCAACAAGACCCGCGGCGAAGACCCCGTCATCCACTTCTACGAGCACTTCCTAAAGGCGTACAACAAGCAGCTTAAGGTGCAACGGGGGGTCTTCTACACCCCGCAGCCTGTCGTCTCCTACATCGTCCGTAGCGTCCACGAGCTGTTGCAGACCGAGTTCGATCTCGCAGACGGGCTGGCCGACACGACAACTTGGGCAGGTGTGCTCAAGAAGCGTCCCGACTTGGAGTTGCCACTCCTTACCGATTCGGCGGGCGAGATCCGGACCATCTCGCCGAACGAGCCCTTCGTCCAAATCCTTGACCCGGCTACTGGCACCGCGACGTTCCTAATCGAAGTAATTGAGGTCATCCATAGAACGTTGACCGATAAGTGGAGGGCGCAGCGCCTGACCGAAGCGCAGCAATGCGATGCTTGGAACGAGTACGTGCCCGAGCATCTGCTGCCGCGTCTGCACGCCTTTGAGCTGATGATGGCGCCCTACGCCATCGCCCACATGAAAATCGGCCTCAAACTCACCGAGACCGGCTACCGCTTCGGCACCGAGGAGCGCGCCCGCATATACCTCACAAACGCCCTTGAACCGTGGGTGCAACAGCTCCCGCTTATCGGCTTTGATGCGCTCGCTCACGAAGCCGCCGCCGTGAATGAGATCAAACGCCATAAGCGCTTCACCGTTGTCATCGGCAACCCGCCGTATGCGAATTACTCCGCTAACCTCTCTCCAGAGGCGCGGCGAATTGTTGACAAGTATCGAAGCTTTCGAGGTGTTCCTATCCGAGAGAGGAACCAGCTTCAGTTCGAACGAAATATCCAAGACGACTTCGTAAAGTTTATCTCAATCGCTCAAGACATTATCAGTGCGTCCGGGGCTGGACTGTTGAGCTACATCACAAACGGTACAATGCTCGCATCAACGTCTTTGCGTGGATTGCGCGAGAATCTTGTTGAGAATTTCAGTAGTCTATTCGAGCTGAATCTGCACGGGGGCAGAAACGAAATAATTTCCGGGGCTGACGACGATGAGAACGTATTCGACATCGTTCAATCGGTTGCCATCCATGTCTATGTCCGCTCCGCGCCCAGGGGAGCATCTGAAGTTAGCTGTGCCGACTTACTCGGGCGACGCACTGCAAAGTATGAGGCACTTGCATCGTGTTCTGTCAGTGGCACCGAATGGCGTCGCATACAACCTGACACCGAGAACGCTGGTTTCACTCCACAAGATGAGACCGGAGAAGAGGCCAGCCGTCGCCTCGACTCTGCTTTTGTGAAGTTCGGTGCGGGGGTCAAAACGAACCGGGACGCCGTTGTAATTGGTTTTGACGACTCGTCCGTCATTGAGGCGGTGCGAGAGTTCGATGAAAAACTTGTCTCCGGCGAGCACGCAGAGAGAAACATTCATTCACTCCTGTATCGCCCGTTCGATGTCCGAAAGATTTTCTATCATGAGGATGCTATAGCGAGTCGGTCACTGCCGACGATGAAGCACGTTATTGCTGGACCGAACATTGGCCTTGTTTGCTCAAGCACTTGGACAACGCCTGCTCGATTCAGCGTTGGCGTGTCGCGACTCATGGTCGAAATGAAGACTGGTACTCACGACCGTGGAACCACGTTTTTCCCGCTCTACCGGTACGAAAGGCTTCTCGGTGGTAAGGCTGAAAAAGTTCACAACTTCGCACCAGATTTTATTAAGGAATGGTGCATGACAACTGGGACGAAATTTGTTGCGATTGGTCGAGGAGATGGCGAGAAGACAACGGGCCCCGAAGACATCTTTCTTTGGTTGTTCGGGCTATTTTATTCGCCTGAGTATCGCCGTCGATATCGCACTGCGCTTTCGCAACGATTTCCGATCGTCCTGCTCCCATCGAACCTAGAGCTGTTCCGCGCGCTGGTCCCGCTCGGCAGCGAGCTCATAGCCCTGCATCTGCTTGAATCGTCTCGGCTCAACCAGCCAATCACAGAATTCACCGGGGGAAGCAGCCCCAAGATCGAGAAAATCTCATGGTCGGACGACACCGTGTGGGTCGACAAGGCACAGACCACAGGCTTCCGCGGCGTGCGCGAAAACGTATGGAACTTTCATGTTGGCGGCTACCAAGTATGCGAGAAATGGCTCAAGGACCGTGGTCCGAAGAAGGGCAAGCCCGGCCGCACTCTGACCAGCGACGACGTCACCCACTACCACAAGATCGTCGTCGCGCTCTCCGAAACCATTCGCCTCATGGCCGAGATCGATCGCGTCATCGAACAGCACGGTGGCTGGCCGACTGCGTTCCAGCGCGGGGAAGACTTCACTTAATGTTCGCAGCCGTCGATAACGTTCCGTTCCCGCTGTTCCACGGAACCTCCACCCTCTTTCTTGACGATATCGTCCAGTATGGTCTGGGCGGAGAAAATCCCATCGCGGCCTGGGGTGTCTTGGAGTTTGCCCGCGTTCTTCTGCCGTATGTCGAAACGCATTTGGTCGGTGACCAGGCTTTGCTGATGAAGATCGACTCCTTCAAGCGCATGGCGGGCCAGGACGTGGCGGGGTTCAACTGGCAGCATGGTGACACATACCTGTCTCCTTCAAGGTCGACTGCCGTCCGCTACGCAACGAACAAGCGTTACGGATCGGAGTTGCTCACGTACACCATTGAGCTAGTGCAGGAACTGGTGCAGCGCAATGCTCCGGGCGTACGCGACGCTCTGTATCAGCAGTACCCACAGATGTTCCGTTTCCTGGACATTTCACCTGCTCCTCTCCTCGTCGAAGTGTCGGGACTTCCCGTGCATGCCATAACTGCAGACGAGCACGGCCGTTGCGCCGAAGGAAATCTCGCGATCGTCAAGTCCGTGTTCGAAGACGATCCGGAAATGGTGAATACGCTGTGCCAGCAGTTCAACTTCCGGCTGCGAACCCCGCAGCCGATCTCCCGACTGCGGATCAGCCTGATCAATGTCTACGAGTGGTCAGCGCAGGGCTCCATGTACACGCTGTACCCGCTTGGTCTCGACTAGAGAAATTTAGTACTGACTATCGTTGCGGCTGTCGGAAGAGCACTGAAGCACTCAAATTCCATACGGAGCTGACCTAATGCCTCTCAGCCAGCGAAAGATTCGTGTGCCCGTGAAGCTAGTGGATGGACGCTGGGAGGTGACGTACGGCGGTCCCGTCCGTGTGGAGGAAGGGGCCGTCGGAGAGCTGCACCTGGATCGAGGCCTGTTCAATGACAAGCAGTTCCTTGCCGCTTTGACGCAGAAGCGGCAGGTCGAAGCACTGCCGGAGGGCACCGAACTCCGTGTTGCTCTCACCGTCCGGGAGCTGTCGCCGGATCTGGAGCGCCATTTGGTCGGCAGGGGCGACATGCAGTGTTCGGGATTCGCCAAGCTGGCTGAAGCCACTCGTTTCGTAGCGGTCTTTCTTGACGGTCCCACCAGCTTGCAGCAGAGAAAGGGGGTCACCTCTGGCGGATTGACCTTGATTCTCGAAGGCATGGAGCCGCGCGCAATCGAGACCGGACAGGTTGCGTTGCCTGGCATACCCGATCGCCAGCATGCTGAAAGCTTGAACCATGCGTTCACCCTGCTTTCGGAGGTATTCGAACCTTGGCGTCAAGCCCACACAGGCAGCATCTACGAGCGTGTCTTCTACAGAGAGTCCGATGGACTTTGGTATCCCCTGGATACCTTGCGCAATCAGGCTCTTGTTCAGGCCGAGCGGGAAGTGATTTCAGCGCTGTGGGATCGAGTGGCGCAGGCGCTTGGCACCGCTTTGCTCTAGCGGGGGACTGATCTCGTCGGCCTTTCGCAGTCGAGCGTTGATGATGAACACCCAACTCCGCACATCCGCATCCGACACCGCCACCCGACGCGCAGGCCGCATCACCGCCTGGGACGACAGCAAGGGCTATGGCTTCGTGACGCCGCACGACGGCGGCGCGCGGGCGTTCGTGCACATCAAGGCGTTCCAGCAGGTCACGCGCCGTCCGCTGGACGGTGACCTGATCTCCTACGCGACGCGGGTCGACGGCAAGGGGCGGGTAAACGCGGTGGACGTGCGGTTTGCGGGCCAGCGGGCCATCGCGCCCAAGGCCCCGCGCAGCCCGGCCCGGCACCGGGCGCCGGTGCGCATTCCGCGGACGGCCATTGCTGTGGCGTTCCTGGCGGTGGCGGTCGCGTTGATGCTGATGGGCATCGCTCCGGCGCTGCTGACGATGGTGTACCTGGTGATGAGCGCGGTGTCGTACATCGCATACGTGCTGGACAAGGATGCGGCGGGCAAGCGCAGGCGCCAGCGCATTCCGGAGAGCACCTTGCTCGCGCTGGACACGTTCGGCGGTTGGCCGGGCGGGCTGATCGCGCAGCAGCAGATGCGGCACAAGACGGTGAAGGCGTCGTTCCAGACGGGGTTCTGGGTGAGCGTGGCCACCAACCTGCTGGGCGTGGCGGCGCTCTGGTACAGCGGGGTTGCGGGGCGGCTGTCAGAGTTGGTGATCGGGTGAGGCTTGGAGGTTCTTGGGTTGAGCCTCGGCGCAGGCGCCTCGCGACCCCGTCCCAGGCTTCCCCTGCAAGCAGGGGAAGGAGCAGAAAGCGGGCTCGGCGCATGCGCCTCGTGACCCCATCCCGGCCTTCCCCTGCAAGCAGGGGAAGGAGCAGAGCGCACTCGCCGCAAGCGCCTCGCGACTCCATCCCGATCGTCCCCTGCAGGCAGGCGAAGGGGCGCAAGCGGGCTCGACACGCGGGTTGCACGCCTGTCCATTCACAGTAGCGGCACCACCACCACCGGACCTGCGCCATGGGCGACTGGATCACCGACACCATCACCCGCATGGGCGAGCTGGGCGTCTTCCTGCTGACGTTGCTGGAGACGGTGTTCCCGCCGATCCCGTCGGAGCTGGTGATGCCGCTGGCCGGGTTTATCGCCTCGCGCGGGGGCATGTCGCTGTGGGGCGCGGTGCTGGCGGGCAC
>MIDV01000089.1:18932-29939 GCA_001830245.1 Lysobacterales bacterium RIFOXYA1_FULL_69_10
GGCGCGCTGCTGTTGTACTGGGTGGGGCGCAAGGTGGGCGAGGCGCGGTTGATGGCTTTCGCCGACCGGCACGGGCGCTGGTTGACGCTGTCGCGGCATGACATCGAGCGGGCGTCGCAGTGGTTCGCCAAGCACGGCGGGTGGGCGGTGTTCGTGTGCCGGTTGATCCCGGGGCTGCGGTCGCTGATCTCGATCCCGGCGGGCATCCACGGGATGCCGCTGCTGCCGTTCGTGGCGGTCACGGCGCTGGGCAGCCTGGTGTGGACGGCGGTCCTGGTCTACCTGGGCTACGTGCTGGGGGCCAACTTCGAGCAGGTGGGCGAGTGGGTGGACCCGGTGTCGAAGGGTGTGCTGCTGGTGATTGCCGTCTGGTACGTGTGGCGGGTGGTGACGCATCAGGGGGTTGTGCGGGGGTGAGGGTGTCGGCGCGGGCGGTTGGGGGATGGCGGTCGCGACTTACGTCGCTCCTACAGACGGGTGAGGGTTCGGATCGCGGCTGAAGCCGCTCCTACAGAAGGCGGTGGGGGATTGATCGCGGCTGAAGCCGCTCCTACCGGGGCGGGTGGCTGTCACGTGGGGTTGCGGGTGGGGGGCGCAGAGTGGCGCACCTTCCGTTTGAGTTGACCCCGATGGCCCGTCGCCGCACTGCTTCCACCCAGCGCCAGTTGGCCGAGTTGTCCCACCGTGCGCCGGCGGTCGCTGCGCAGCGGTTGATGCGCCTGGCCGCCACCGCGCATGCGCCCACGGCGGCCGACCACCGCGAGGTGATGCGGATGGGCACGGAGAAGTGGCAGGCGGCGCAGGCCGGCGGGTTCGCGATGGTCACCGCGATGATGGAGTGGCAGGCGCGCACGTGGGGCGCGGCGATGCAGGCGATGTGGATGCCGTGGACGGCCGGGTCGGTGTCGTGGGTGCCGGCGTGGTCGGACGTGGACCGGGTGATGGCGGCCGGGTTGCGGCCGACGAGCCGGACGGTGTCGGCGAATGCGCGGCGGTTGCGCGGGCTGTAACGCCGGATTGCGTTCGTAGGATGGGTGGAGCGGAGCGATACCCGTCGCGCGTGGATCGTGGGTTGGTGTTGATGGGTATCGCCTTTAGCTCAACCCATCCTACGAGGCGGCTGTTGTAGGAGCGACGTCAGTCGCGACCTGGGAGGACGCCGGGTTGATGGTTGGGGATCGCGGCTGAAGCCGCTCCTACAGGGGATGTGGGGGCGTGGGGCCCACGGAGCATTTTTAGGAGCGACGTGAGTCGCGATTCGTGGGTGGTCGAAGCTTCGCGGTCGCGACTTACGTCACTCCTACAGGTGGAGGCCCCCCGCGCACGGGATCCTGCAGGCGAGGGTTCCCGGCAACTGGAAATGAAGAAGGCCCCGCGATGCGGGGCCTTTTCGTGTGCGGGGTCAGCCGGCGGCGCGTTGCGGCTCGGCGGGTTGGTCGTCGTCGTGCGGGTCGCTGTTGGCGGCCTTGGCGTCGGTCCAGGCCTGGCGGGAGCGCACGCGGCGGGTGGTCCAGTCTTGGGCAAGGTCGCGTGGGGGCGGGGCGTCGAAGCCTTTCGGGATGGGGGCGAGGTCGGGGGTCTGCGGCATGGGGCGTCCTCGGGGTGGGTGTGGCTGGCTGGGCGGCCTGGAGGGAAAACGTAGGCGGTGGTGGGGAAGGTTGGCGTGAAGGTTTGGTTGGGGGAGTTGTCGTTCCCGCGGAGGCGGGCTCTCGCTTTACTTCGGCGGAGTCGAAACATCCATGGACGTCGGGTGGGGCAGGTGCGGCGGGTCGCGCACCGTGGGGACGCGTTTGGGGGCGGAGAAGCCGTCATCCCCGCGCAGGCGGGGATCCATGGGCGTTGGCTGGTGTGGGCTCGGAGGCTGGGGGAGGCGAAGTCGCTGGGTTCCCGCGTTCGCGGGAATGACGGCTGGGTTTGGCGGCTGAGCGGGGGGAGTTGCGGCTTGCGTGGGTGCTATGGGGCGGGTGGGTGCGGTTCGCGGCTGAAGCCGCTCCTACAGGAGCAGGAGCGCGAAGGGTGGCATCGGGGTGGAGGACGCGTTTGCAGGGGTGCGGTCGCGACTTACGTCGCTCCTACAGAAGGGGGCGGGTTGCCTGGGCGTTTGCGAGTGCGCGGATATGGAAAGGCCCCGCGGTTGCGGGGCCTCTCCAGTGCTGCGGGGCGGTACGGGTGGTTCAGCGCCCGTCGTTGTCCGCATCGCCCGGCAGGGCACGCTCGATGTGGTGCCAGCCGTCGCGGACGGCTTCCTTGGCTTCGTTCCATGCCAGGCGGGAGTTGGCCTTGGTCTTGTCCCAGCCGCGCTCCAGGTCGCTCTCGACCTCTTCGAACTTGCGGCCGTCGTTACGCTGGTACTGGTCGTAGCTGTACTTGTAGGCAGGCTCGTAGTCGTCCCAGGTGCGGCTGGTGTTGTAGTACTTGGCCTGCTGGTAGTTGTTCTGGAAGTGGGTGCGGTACTGCTGCTCGGGGATGCGTGCCATGTGCGTGCGTCCTACGTGGGGGGAGGTTGAAACGTAGGCAGCGGCGTGCAATCCCGACGTGAAAAACCCGCGCGGCGCGCCATGGTTTACGTGAACGATTCAGCGCGGTGAGGGTGCAGGAGCGGCGTGCGCGGTGCGCGTCGGGCAGCGCGCCGAGGAAACGCGCCAGCGGGACGGGGGAGGGGCATCGTGCGACGCCGCTCCTGCGGTGAGGCTCAGGCGTCGTCGGCGGTCTCCAGGGTGTCGCAGCCGATGGCCTCGCACGCGGCCATCGACCCGAAAGCGTTGGCGACGTCATCCAACCCGGCGTGCTTGAGCAGGGATGCGGCCACGATGGCGCGCTTGCCGCTGCCGCAGAAGGTGACCACGCGGCAGTCGCGCGGCAGCGTGTCGAGCGCGTCGGGCAGGTGGCCGAGGAACACGTGCTTGGCGCCACGCAGGCGCTTGGCCTTGAACTCGGTCTGTTTGCGCACGTCCAGCAGCAGCGGCGCATCGCCCGACTGCAACCGTGCGTCGAGGTCGTCGGCATTGATGGCGTCGACATGGCCGAAGCGACGGCCGCTGGTTTCCCATGCGCCCAGCCCGCCTTTGAGGTAGCCGGCGATGCGGGTGTAGTCCATGCGCACCAGTCGCGCGATGGCGTTTTCGACAGTGCCCACGTCCTCGGCCACCAGCAGCAGGTCGGTGTCGTAGTCCAGCAGGTAGCCGGCGTAGGCGGGCAGCAGGTCCAGCGGCAACGCGAGGCTGCCGGGGATGTGCGCACCGGCGAAAGCCTCGGCGCTGCGCAGGTCGATGACGCGCGCGCCGGCTTTCTGTCGCTTCGCGATGTCGTCGGCCGACAACGGCAGCGGACGTGGCAGGTGCTGCAGCAATGGCGCGCCGCACTGGTTGAGGCGTTCCATCTGCTTGAAGTAGGGCGGCACGTAATGCTGCTCGCCCAGCTTGCGCTTCACGAACGCTTCGCGGTCGGTGATCTGCAGCATCGGGTTGTGCGCGCGCTCGTGGCCAAGCGTGGAGAACTCGCGGTCGGCCATGTTCTCGCCGCACACCGAGCCCGCGCCGTGCGCCGGGTACAGCAGTGCCTGGTTGCCCAGCGGCAGCAGCTTGTCGAAGAGCGAGGCGTGCAGGGCTTCGGCCATCTCGCGCTCGCGCCCGGGCAGCAGGTCGGTGCGGCCGACATCGCCGACGAACAGCGCATCCCCCGTGAACACGCCCACCGGGGTGTCGCCCTGGTTGCTGTCGGTCAGCACCAGCGAAATGCTCTCGGGCGTGTGGCCAGGGGTCTCCAGTACGCGCAGGCGCAGCGCGCCGCACTCGAAGGTGTCGCCCTCGCGCACGTCGTGGCCGTAGCCGAAGTCAAGCGCGTGGCCGTGGTGGATCGACGCGCCGGTGCGCTCGGCCAGTTCCACCGAGCCGATGACGTAGTCCTCGTTGCGGTGGGTCTCGAAGATGCGGGTGATGCGCACGCCCTGGCGCGCGGCGATGTCCAGGTAGCACTGGATGTCGCGGCGCGGGTCGATGACGACGGCCTCCATGCCGTCGCCGATCATGTACGACAGGTGCGCCAGACCCTCGGACTTGAGCTTCTCGAGGAACATGCGGCCGCCTCAGGCGAGGTCGCGCAGCTTGGGTTCGCGCGCGAACTGCCGCGTGCTCGCTGCCTTGACGAAGCCCTTCGGGTCGGACGCATCGACGATGCCCGCGTCCTTGCCGACGTTGCCGGCCTTCAGCAGCGGTGCGGCGCCGGCATCGTGCGCGATCGCCTTGAGGTGCGCCCAGGCAAACGCCACGAAGTCGACCGCGGCCGAGTCCTTGGCGAGCTTCTTGCCGGCCGCCTCGCTCAGCAGCACGGCCACGGCGTCGAACACCACCGACGGCGTGCCCTGCAACTGGCCGTCGGCCGGTTGCTTCTTGCCGTCCGACAGCACCGCGCCGCCCAGCTTGGGCGCGACGATCTTGACCATGGCGCCGGCGGATTCGGCGGCCTTGCGCAGTGCCTTGAGCGCGGCGGCGTCGCTGCCTTCGTCGATCAGGATGCCGATGGCGCGGCCCTTCAGTGTGTCGCGCATGCGGCCGATGATGCGGACCTCCGGCGCGGGCGGCATGTCGATGGGCTCCATCGCGGCTTCAGCGGCCGGCGGCAGCGTGTCCAGCCCGAGGCCGTCAGCCACGCGCTGGGCCAGCGACTCGTCGATGTTGATCAGGTGGCCGACCATGCGCTCGCGCACCTTGGGCGTCTCCACCTTCGACAGTTCGAACACGAGCGCCGAGGCCAAGTGCGCCTGCTCCGGCTTCTCCAGGTTGCGGAAGAACATGCGCGCCTGGCTGTAGTGGTCGGCGAAGCTCTCCGGGCGCACGCGGCCCTTGACGCCATCGTCGAGCTGCTCGGCGAAGCTGCGGAAGCCGGCACGCATGTCCGCGCGCGGGCTGTCGCCTTGCAGCGAGCTGGGCTCGTAGTTCACGCGGCCCTTGTGCACCTGCATCTGCATGTGGCCGTCGCGCTGGTGGTTGGCGAACGGGCACTTGGGCTGGTTGATCGGGATCTGGTGGAAGTTGGGCCCGCCCAGGCGGATCAGCTGCGTGTCCAGGTACGAGAACAGCCGGCCCTGCAGCAGCGGGTCGTTGGAGAAGTCGATGCCCGGCACGATGTTGGCCGGGCAGTAGGCCACCTGCTCGGTCTCGGCGAAGAAGTTGTCCGGCCAGCGGTCCAGCACCATGCGCCCGACGATCTGCACCGGCACCAGCGACTCGGGGATGATCTTGGTCGGGTCCAGGTGGTCGAACGGGAAGCTGTCGGCCTGTTCCTGCGTGAACAGCTGTACGCCGAATTCCCATTCGGGGAAGTTGCCGGCCTGGATGGATTCGAACAGGTCGCGGCGGTGGAAGTCGTTGTCGGCGGCCTGCAGTTTCAGCGCCTCGTCCCAGACGGTGGACTGGATGCCCAGCTTCGGCCGCCAGTGGAACTTCACGAAGGTGCTTTTGCCGTCCTCGTTGAGGAAGCGGAAGCTGTGGATGCCGAAGCCCTCGATGGTGCGCAGCGAACGCGGGATCGTGCGGTCACTCATCGCCCACATGATCATGTGCATCGATTCGGGGGTCAGCGAAATGAAGTCCCAGAACGTGTCGTGGGCGCTGGCCGCCTGCGGGAACGCGCGGTCGGGTTCCATCTTCACCGAGTGCACGACGTCGGGGAACTTCATCGCGTCCTGGATGAAGAACACCGGGATGTTGTTGCCCACCAGGTCGAAGTTGCCTTCCTCGGTGTAGAACTTGACCGCGAAGCCACGCACGTCGCGCGGGGTGTCGACCGAACCGGCGCCACCGGCCACGGTGGAGAAGCGGGTGAACACCGGCGTGCGCGTGCCGACCTTGGAGAACAGCTTGGCGCGCGTGTATTTGGACAGCGATTTGGTGAGTTCGAAATAGCCGTGCGCCGCCGAGCCGCGCGCGTGGACGATGCGCTCGGGGATGCGCTCGTGGTCGAAGTGGGTGATCTTCTCGCGGAGGATGAAGTCCTCCAGCAGCGTCGGCCCGCGCGGGGTGGGCTTGAGCGAATTCTGGTTGTCGGCGATCACCACGCCCTGGTTGGTGGTCAGCTGCGGGCGCTCGCCGCCGGCCTGCTGCTGCTGCTCGCCACCGGTGCCACGCGGTGCGTCGGCGTCCGGGTCGGCGCCGGCACGTCGCCCGACCGACCCCGCCGGCTTGTCCTTGGCAGGCTTGGCGCCGCGGGGCGGCTGCTTGCCGGGAGGGGTGGCGGTGGGCGTCTTGGCGCGGGCCATGGGCGTGCTCCGGTGCGTGGGGGAACCGGCATGCTCGGCCTGTCGCCGTTAACGGGCTGTCTAAGTTCGTGGGCGGCGTGGAGGACGCGTCCGGATCCCGGACTGTAGGAGCGGCTTCAGCCGCGATTCCCACCGCCGCGATCGCCCAACATCCGTGAACCAGGAACTCACTGCCCATGTAGGAGCGACGTAAGTCGCGACCGAATTACGGCGTGCGGCGGTAGTGCCGGGTATCGCAGTCTTAGGTCGCGACTTACGTCGCTCCTACAAAGGTTGTGTGGGTGGTGATCGCGGCTGAAGCCGCTCCTACAAGGGCTTGGGTTACGCTTTGCACCTGACACCCACTCAAAAGGATTTGACGGATGAAACGATCGTTGCTGCTTGTTCCCGCACTGCTTGCCGTTGCCGCATGTACGGCAGCCCAAGACGCGCCTGCGGGGGATCGCGCCGAAGCATCTGCTACCCCGCCTTCACCCGAGACCGCAGCGGCCCGCGAAGACGTGCTGCGTGACTCGTATGCCCTGTGTATCGAGCAGTCCGGTGGCGTCACTCCGGCAATGCAGGACTGCATTGCGGAGGAGAGCGGCTACCAGCAGACACGCCTCAAGGCGGCCTACGATGCACTGGTTGCTGAGGAGGCCTCGCTTCAGGCCGAGCAAGCCAACTGGCTGGCGACGCGTGATGAAGCCTGCACGTGGGATGCAGAAGAGGAAGGGCAGGGGCAGCGGCTCGAAGCCAACGAGTGCCAGCTGACCATGACAGCGGAACGCGCGAGGGAGTTGGAAGAGCGCTTGACCGGAAATTAGACAGGACGTCTGGAGAAGGAGTCATGGAATGACTGATAAAGACACGCAGTGGCACTTGGGGCAGACATCCGAGCGGTACGAGACCGGCGGCCGCGGGGCAAGCACGATCTCCACCGGCCGCGGCGACCTGGGCGGAGCGTCGTATGGCGCCTATCAGCTGTCCTCGCGCATGGGGACGCTGGCGGAATACCTGGCCCAGTCGCACTACGGCGAGGAGTTCACAGGGCTGACGCCGGCGACTGCCGCCTTCGATGCCCGGTGGCGCGAGCTGGCGACGACAGATCCGGGCTTTGCCCGCGACCAGCACGACTTCACCAAGCGGACCCATTACGACGTCCAGGTCGATCGCCTGCAGGACGTGGGCGTGGACCTGTCAGGTCGCGGCCCCGCTGTGCAGGATGCCCTGTGGAGCACCTCAGTGCAGTTCCGGAACCTCACGCGTCGAATCGTGACCGAGGGGCTGGAAGAGAGTTTCGGCGCCGACTACGACGTGGCGCGACTGAGCGACCGCGACATCGTGGAAGCGATGCAGGACTACAAGATCCGCCACAACGAGGTGCTCTTCCGGCGGTCGCCAACGCTTTGGCCGGGGCTGCTCGAGCGCGCAAGGAGTGAGCGGAATGATCTGGTGGAGATGGCGGAGCGCAGGCCGGGCATCGATGTTCAGCGCGGCGACCATCAGGAGCGTCGAACGGGTCGGGCGGACCACGACGATCCATCGCATCGCGTCGATGGCAATGCCCCCCTCCTGAGGCAGGGGAGCCACGGCGAGCGCGTACTCGAACTCCAACGTGTCCTCATTGTGCTGGACGTTCGCGACGCTGGCGGCCGGGCCCTGGCAGCCGACGGTGATTTCGGGGCACGCACGCGCCAGGCAGTCGAAGCGCTCCAACGGTCACAGGGGCTAGAGGTGGATGGGCAGGTCGGCCCGGAGACGTTGGAGGCGCTTTCGAATGCACGCAGTGCGGTAAAGGCGGAGGATCGATCCTGCAGCTAGAATGGCCTGCTCGAACAGGCACGCGAAGGTATCGACCGGCTACCCGAGGCTGCGTTCGCGGGAGATGGCGAACGCGCCAACGCTGCGGCTGCCCTTGCATGCGAATCACGCGCGCGAGGGCTTTCACGGATCGACCATGTGGTTCTGGCGGCCGGGGGTGCGGGTTTCATCGCCGTCAAGGGTTCCTTGGACGATGCGGCGCATCGTCGCGTCTATGTGGACCGGACGCAGGCGGTAAGTCCCCTGATAGAACAGGGGACTCCGGGAGAAGCTGCGGTTCGGGCGGTTCACGCACCGGATCGGGAGCGGGTGGACGTTGAGTCGCGGCGGACTGACGAGGCAGTTCCCCGCGAAAGGCAATGTCCGGTGCTGTAGGGCTAAGAGGGCAGCAATTCAATCTGTAGGAGCGGCTTCAGCCGCGATTCCCGCCGCCGTCATGTCTCGGGGGCCGTTGTAGGGGCGACGTAAATCGCGACCTGCCGCCTCGCGTACCCGCGTGCCTGCGCCGCATACCGGAACCCGGTCGCGACTTACGTCGCTCCTACAAAGAGTGTGTGGGTGGTGATCGCGGCTGAAGCCGCTCCTACAGGAGATCGTGGGGGTGCGTGATCGCGGCTTAAGCCGCTCCTACAGGCAGCGTGAGGGTGCCGGCCGCGAAAAAGAAAAGCCCCGCGGGTGCGGGGCTTCTCGGGGGGCATGGTGCGTGGCCGTGTGGGCGGCCGCGCCGTGCGGTTTACGACACCATCGGTTCGCTGAAGGCTTCGATCTCGCCTTCGAAGGCGTTGATCGGGACGCAGCTGCAGAACACGTTCTTGTCGCCGTAGACGTTGTCCACGCGTGCGACCGGCGGCCAGTACTTCTGCTGGCGCAGCACGGGCAGCGGGAAGGCGGCCAGTTCGCGCGGGTAGGCGTGGGTCCACTCTTCGGCGGCCACCTGGGTGGCGGTGTGCGGGGCGTGCTTGAGCGGGTTGTCCTCGCGGTCCAGGCGGCCGTCCTCGATGGCGCGGATCTCCTCGCGGATCTCGATCATCGCGTCGATGAAGCGGTCCAGCTCGTGCAGGCTCTCGGACTCGGTCGGCTCGACCATCAACGTGCCGGCGACCGGGAAGCTCAGGGTCGGGGCGTGGAAGCCGAAGTCGATCAGGCGCTTGGCGACGTCCTCGGCACTGATGCCTGTGGCGTCCTTGATCGGGCGCAGGTCGAGGATGCACTCATGCGCGACCAGACCGTTGCGGCCGGTGTAGAGCGTCTCGTAGTGCGGCGCCAGGCGGGTGGCGACGTAGTTGGCGTTGAGCAGCGCGACCTGGGTGGCGCGGCGCAGGCCGTGGCTGCCCATCAGGGTGATGTACATCCAGCTGATCGGCAGGATGGAGGCGCTGCCGAAGCTGGCGGCCGACACCATCGCGCCGTTGCCGATGCCGTCGGTGCGCAGGCCGTCGTCGCCGTGCGCCTTGGGCAGGTAGGGCGCGAGGTGCGCCTTGACCGCACACGGGCCGACGCCCGGGCCGCCGCCGCCGTGCGGGATGCAGAAGGTCTTGTGCAGGTTGAGGTGGCTGACGTCCGAGCCCCACTTGCCGGGCTTGGCGACGCCGACCAGGGCGTTCATGTTGGCGCCGTCGGTGTAGACCTGGCCGCCATGCTCATGCACGGCATCGCAGATCGCGACGATGTCCTCCTCGAACACGCCGTGCGTGGACGGGTAGGTGATCATCAGCGCGGCCAGGCGGTCGGAGTACTTCTCGGCCTTGGCACGGATGTCGTCGAGGTCGACGTTGCCGTCCTTGTCGCACTTGGTCACCACCACCTGCATGCCGCACAGATGCGCGGAGGCCGGGTTGGTGCCGTGGGCGGATTCGGGGATCAGGCAGATGTCGCGCTGGGCCTGGCCGTTTGCGCGGTGGTAGGCGCGGATGGCCAGCAGGCCGGCGTACTCGCCCTGCGCGCCGGAGTTGGGCTGCAAGCTGACGGCGTCGTAACCGGTGCACTCCACCAGCATGGCTTCCAGCTCGTCGATCAGCTGCTTGTAGCCCTGCGCCTGCTCGGCCGGCGCCAGCGGGTGGATGTTGGCGAACTCCGGCCACGTCACCGGGATCATCTCGGCGGTGGCGTTGAGCTTCATGGTGCAGCTGCCCAGCGGGATCATGGTGCGATCCATCGCCAGGTCCTTGTCGGCCAGGCTGCGCATGTAGCGCAGGATCTCGTGCTCGCTGTGGTGGGTGTTGAACACCGGGTGGGTGAGGAACTTCGAGTCGCGCACCAGGCCGTTCGGCAGCGCGTCGCCGGTGCGGGCGTCGACGTCGTCGATGTGCACCAGCTCCACGCCGAACAGGCCGGCCAGTGCGATGACGTCCTCACGCGTGGTGGTCTCGTCCAGCGCGATGGCGACGCTGGACGCATCGATGGCGCGCAGGTTGATGCGCACGGCGCGGGCACGCTGGTGGAGTTCGGCCGCATCGATGCCGGTGACGTGCAGGGTGTCGAAGAACTGCTCGCCCACGGTGACGCCGGCGCCGCGCAGCGCACCGGCGAGGATCGCGGCCAGGCGGTGGGTACGGCGGGCGATGCGGACCAGGCCCTCGGGGCCGTGGTAGACCGCGTACATCGAGGCCATCACTGCCAGCAGCACCTGCGCGGTACAGATGTTGGAGGTCGCCTTCTCGCGGCGGATGTGCTGCTCGCGGGTCTGCAGGGTGAGGCGGTAGGCGGGCTTGCCTTCGCTGTCGACCGACACGCCGATCAGGCGGCCCGGCATCGAGCGCTTGAACGCGTCGCGGCAGGCCATGAATGCGGCGTGCGGGCCGCCGAAACCGTACGGCACGCCGAAGCGCTGGGTGTTGCCGACGACGATGTCCGCGCCCCATTCGCCCGGCGGGGTGAGCAGGGTGAGGGCCAGCAGGTCGACGGCCACGCACACCAGGCCGTGGCGCGCGTGCACCGCGTCGGCCAGC
>MIDV01000089.1:29983-35099 GCA_001830245.1 Lysobacterales bacterium RIFOXYA1_FULL_69_10
CTTCCACGGTCTGCGGGTGCACGCCGCTGGAGACGAAGAACACGTTCGACTTGGACTTGGACGAGCGCCGCGCCAGCGTCATCGCCTCGGCGGCGGCGGTGCCTTCGTCCAGCAGGGATGCGTTGGCGATCTCCATGCCCGTCAGGTCGGCGCACATGGTCTGGAAGTTGATCAGCGCCTCCATGCGGCCCTGCGAGATTTCCGCCTGGTACGGGGTGTAGGCGGTGTACCAGGCCGGGTTCTCCAGGATGTTGCGCAGGATGACGTTCGGCGTGTGCGTGCCGCTGTAGCCCTGGCCGATGAAGCTGCGGAAGACGTGGTTGCGGTTGGCGATACCGCGGATCTTGGCGATCGCCTCGACCTCGCTGATCGGATCGGGCAGGGCCAGCGGCGCCGGGGATTTGATCTTGCCCGGGACGATGGCGTCGGTCATCGCGTCGAGCGACTCGCGGCCGATGGTCTTGAGCATGTGCGCGATCTCGGCCTCGTTGGGGCCGATGTGGCGCTCGAGGAACGCGTCGTGGTGCTCGAGGTCGCGCAGGGAGGGCGAAGGGCGCTGCTGGGACATGGCGGGTATCCGGAGGAAGCGGGGCGTGGGCATCGCGCTGTCGCGACGACCGTGAGCGGATCCGGAAAGCGGGTTCCCTTGTTTGCCCGTCATCCCCGCGTAGGCGGGGATCCAGTGACGTCCGTCGCCGAGAGGGCCGACGACGCTGGATTCCCGCTTTCGCGGGAATGACGGCATGGGGATCCATCGCCGTCCGGATGACCAGAGCTGCCCCTCTGTCCTTCTGCCTGAGAGTTTGGAAGCGCGGGGCGGGGGAGGAGGTCCCGCGTCGCTTCTTGCCCCTTCGGCGCCGGCGCGGGCCCCGCGGGGCTGGCCGGTCTCTCCAGAGTGTCGGGCGTGGTGTGGGCCACGCCCAGCACGGGGCGGTATTGCGCCTGAGCGATTCCGGGCGATTGCGCCTTCGGCAGCAGGGGCAGGCCCCCGCTTCTCCCACCGCGTGCTGTGGGCGGGATTATACGCGGCGGGCGGGGTGGGGAAGGGGCTCGAACATCGGCCCCTGTAGGAGCGGCTTCAGCCGCGAAGCGCTTCCTGTAGCAGCGACGTGAGTCGCGACCGCGGGGTGTCCGGAGGGCCGCGGTCGCGACTCACGTCGCTCCTACAAGGGGATTGGGGCGGCACGGTACGGGGATGGCGTTATCGCGGCTGAAGCCGCTCCTACAGGGGGGCGCGGGGGGGCGCGGTTGTCCGGAGTTTCGTGGTCGCGACTTACGTCGCTCCTACAAAGGGAACGTGGGGCACGGTCCGGGGGCGGCGTTATCGCGGCTGAAGCCGCTCCTACAGGGGCTGGGCCAGCGGCTTGGTGGGGAGCGGGACGCTGAATCGCCGGGGACGGCATCACGGGGCGGGGTGGCAACCCGTATCCTTGCGGCATGTCCCGTGTCTCCCATTCATGCCTGCGTGGCCGAACGGCCGCCGGAGCGGGCGCATGACCGCGCCCTCCACCCGCCGGCTGGCGCTGCTGCTGGGCGGGCTGGCGATGTTCGGGCCGTTCTCGATCGACACGATCTTCCCGGCGTTCCCGCAGATGGGCGCACAGCTGGGGGCCGACAAGCTGGCGATGCAGCAGACGATCAGCGTCTACCTGATCGCCTATGCGCTGATGAGCATCGTGCATGGGCCGCTGTCGGACGCCATCGGCCGGCGGCGGGTGATCCTGGGCGGGCTGGCGGTGTTCACCCTGGCCTCGGTGGGCTGCGCGCTGGCTCCTGACCTGACCACGCTGCTGGCGTTCCGCGCGCTACAGGGGTTGAGCGCGGGCGTCGGCCTGATCGTGGGACGCGCGGTGATCCGCGACGTGCTGCACGGCGACGATGCGCAACGGCTGATGAGCCAGGTGTCGATGATCTTCGGTATCGCGCCGGCCATCGCGCCGATCATCGGCGGCTGGATCCTGGGCTGGAGCCGGTGGCCGGCGATCTTCTGGTTCCTGGTGATGTTCTCGGCCGCCTTGCTGGCGGCGACGTATTTCATGCTGCCGGAGACCCACCCGCCGGTGTCGCGGCTGAAGGTGTCGCCCAGGCGGTTGCTGCGCGATTACGCGGCGATCTTCATGAACCCGCGTTTCCAGCGGTTGGCCGCGGCGGGCGCGTTCAACTTCGCCGCGCTGTTCCTGTACATCGCCTCGGCACCGGCGTTCGTGCTGGACCTGCTGCGCCGCGACGGGCAGCGACTGGGCGAGGGCGACTTCGCCTGGTTCTTCGTGCCCACCATCGGCGGCATGATGCTGGGCGCCTTCATGTCCGGGCGTGCGGCGGGCCGCATCAGCGGCGCGCGCCTGGTGGGCATTGGCTTTGCGTGTTGCGGCGCGGCGGCGGTGGCCAACCTGGCCTACAACCTCGTCGTGCCGGTGCCGGAGGTGCCGTGGGCGGTGCTGCCGATGACGTTGAATGCCTTCGGCATCGCGCTGGTATTCCCGATCCTGACGCTCGCCATCCTCGATATGTACCCGCGCCAGCGCGGGTCGGCGTCGTCGCTGCAGGCCTTCACCGGCCTGGTGCTGCATTCGCTGGTGGCGGGCGTGATCTCGCCGTGGTTGAGCTTCGACGCGATGCACCTGGCGATCGGCGCGGCGTTGTTCACGCTGCTGGGCTGGGGCTTCTGGCGCTGGGAGCTGGGCAAGGGCCACGAGGTGCCGGAGTGCCCGGAGGAGCCTGCCGCGCTGGAGCCGACGGAGCGGTTGTAGCGTGCAGGTGGGTGGTTCGTTCGCGCGGGGTTTTTTGTAGGAGCGGCTTCAGCCGCGATCGCGCCCACACCCGCTGTGCGTGTCCGCCGTCGCCAACGCACCCTCACCCCTTCGGAGGAGCGACGTAAGTCGCGATCGCCGTTCCGATTCCGACGCATCGTTCGCTTTGCGTCCAGCCGACACCGATTACCTGCGATTACTGAAGCACCACGGTCGCGACTTACGTCGCTCCTACATGGGGCCGTGGCGGAATCGCGATGACTGCGAGAGCGATCGCGGCTGAAGCCGCTCCTACAGAGAGCCGGGGATTTGCGTCGCCGGATCGTCGCTTCCGCGATACGCCGCACGGAGCCATTCGTAGGATGGGTCTATGCGACCGCGGGGGGCTCGTCGCTGCCGCGGTAGGCGGCGCGGAGCAGTTCGTGGAAATGGTGGACGGCGTTCTCGCGCAGCGGGTTGAGCCGGCCGGGGGTGTAGGAACCCGACGCCAGGCCGCGCTGCACGTCCTCGCAGATGGTCAGGTCCTCGACCTGCACTTCGTCGCTGAAGGCGAGGTCGGCGTCGCGGCGGGCGCGGGCTTCGCCGGACTCGTCGCGCGTGTAATAGAAGTCGAACTCCACCCGGCAGCGGTCCACGCCGCGCGGGATCACCCGGTTGGTCTGCAGTCGGCCGGGCAGGATGTTGAGCATGGTGTTCGGCCACAGCCAGTAGTAAAGGGCGTCGCCGTCGCCGTATAGGCCGTCCCCGCTCTCCAGCGGGCTGTACTGGTACGAGTACCAGCGCGCCGCCTCGGTGATGTAGCTGCGGTAATCGAGCAGCTTGTTCAAGCCCGGGTGGATATGGGGGACGTGGTAGCCCTCCAGGTAGTTGTCGACGTAGACCTTCCAGTTGCAGGCCACGTCGTAGCCCACGCGCTGGTGGTGGCCGTAACGTTCCAGCCCGCGGCCCTCGCCCAGGCGCGCGTCGATCCCGTCGACGAATTCGTCGAAGTCGATCGCGTTGTCGGCATCGGCCGCGGCGAACACCAGCCCCCGCCAGACCCGCACGGCCAGTTGCGGCAGGCGCACGTCGGCCGGGTCGAAGTCCTGCGTGTCGCCCATTTCCGGCGCGGAGCGCAGCACGCCATCCAGCGTGTAGGTCCAGCCGTGGTAGCGGCAGCGCAGCGACTTCGCGGCCAGGCCGTCGCAGCTGGCGATCGGACCGGCACGGTGGCGGCAGACGTTGTGCATGACACGGATGGCATCGTCCGCGCCGCGGACGGCGATGACCGGAAGGCCTGCGAAGTCGGCGATGACGTGGTCTCCGGCGGCCTGCAGCTGGCACACGTGCGCGATGAGCTGCCAGCCGCGGTCGAAGAACTGCGTGCGCTCGAACGCGGCAATGGCCGGGTCGATGTAGTAGCGCGCGGGCAGGGCAGTGGCGTGCGACAGCGGCTGCGGGCGCAGGTCGGCGGGGGCGATGGTGTCCATGGCGCGAGTATGCCGCCGGGTGGGGCCTGCCCGGAACCGGCACGGACGTTGTAGGAGCGGCTTCAGCCGCGAAAGCCTGTTCGTCCAAGCGTGGAGACTGCAGGCGTGACGGTCGCGACTTACGTCGCTCCTACAGGAATTGGGCGCGGTGATCGCGGCTGAAGCCGCTCCTACAGGAGGGCGAAGGCGTCAGGCGTCGGGCGCCTGGCGTGCGGGCAGCTGCAGGTCGAGTTCGATCACGTCGCTGCCGCGGGCGCGGGCGGTGAGGTGGCCCCCGTGGGCCGCGGCGATCGCGCGGGCGATCATCAGTTGCAGGCCCAGGCCGTCGTCGCCCGGCTCGGGGTGCGGATCGTCGAGCAGGCGCTCGGCCATGGTGGCCGCGTCACCGTTGCAGGCCACGTCGCGCAGCAACTGCATGTGGCCGCCGTTAAGGCGGCGGACGGTCGCGCGGGGTGTCCCGGCATCGGCCTGCGACACCTGGAAGCCGAGCACCGCGCGCATCAGCTGGCCCAGCCGTACGACGTCGCCGTGCAGCACCAGGTTGCGCGCGTCCTGTTCGAACGTGATCTCGGGGGGCATGTCGCGCAGGCGCGGACCGATGTCCTCCAGCAGCAGGTCCAGGTCCACGTCCTCCTGGCGCACCAGCAGCCGGCCCTTGTCGGCGCGCACGAAGTCGCTGACCTCGTCGATCATCCGGCCCAGGCGCTTGGTCTGGCGGTCGATCACGTCAAGCAGTTCTGCCCGGTCCTCGGCCCCGGTGCGCTCGTCGCGCAGCAGGAACACGGCGGTCTGCACCGGCGACAGCGGACCACGCAGGTCGTGCGCCAGCCGCTCCAACCAGGTCTTGCGGGCCTGCGTCATGCGCCGGATACCTTGCGTTCGTGGTGCATGCCGCCC
>MIDV01000090.1:0-2343 GCA_001830245.1 Lysobacterales bacterium RIFOXYA1_FULL_69_10
GCGCAGGCGGGCGTGCAGCGCGGCGACGTGATCGTGTCGGCCAACGGCCAGCGCATCGACGATGCGGCGGCGCTGCGCAACTTCGAAGGCCTGCAGCCGGTGGGCAGCGCCATCACGCTGGACGTGCGCCGCGACGGCCGCCCGCTGCAACTGACCGCCACCCTGCGCGAGCAGCCGCGCACGCTGGCCGGTGCGCAGATCGACCCGCGCCTGGCCGGCGCCACCATCGCCGAACTGCCCGAGCGGCTGCGCCAGTCCGGGCGCGTGGCCGGGGTGTGGGTGGAGGCCGTGGAGGCCGGTTCGCGCGCGGCGCGCAGCGGGCTGATGGCCAACGACGTGATCGTCGCTTCCAGCGCCGGGGAGTTCGACGACCTGCCCGGCTTCCGCGCAGGCTTCACACAGGCTCCCGCACAGTTGGTGCTGCGCATCATGCGCGGCAGTCGCCAGGGGGTGCTGCAAATGCAGTGATCCCACCCGCGGAGATCCCGCGGGCCGGCCGCCACCCCACACCCGAATCGCAGGAGAGCCGTCCATGTCCCCCACCTCGACCGATGCCGTCAAGAGCAACCTCGGTGAAGCCGGAACCAACCTCAAGCAGGCCGCCGTCGATGCCGGCCACGCACTCAAAGGCGCGGCCGGCGCGGCCGGTGAGGAGCTCAAGCTGGGCAAGGCCAGCGTCAAGGCCGACCTCGCCGACAGCGCACTGGCCGGCATCGCCGCGGCCGAGAACGCCGGCGGCGCCGCCCGCGAGCAGGTCGACGTGCTGATGGAAAAGGGCATGGACCTGATCGACTCGGCCGCCGAGCTGGTGCGCGAGCGCCCGCTGGCGTCGTTCGGCGTGGCCTTCGCGGCCGGCTTCATCATTGCCAAGCTGGCCCGCAACGGCGACCGCTGAGTGGCGTTGCCGTCGTCCAACACGCCCACGCCGCCACGCCATGACCGGAGGTGCCGGTGACGCCACGCCGTCCACACGGTGACCAGCCGCGCGACGAGTACGGCGCGCCCGCCGACCACCTGTCGGCGGCCGCGCGCGAGGCGATCGACCGGCATGCGCGCGAGCAGGCGGACGCCGAGACGCGGGCCCGCGCGCAGGAGGCGGCGCAGGACGCTCGCGAGCGCCTGACCCGCGAGCAGGCCGAGCGCATCGCCGAGGAAGCCGAACGCATCGCCTCCACGCCCGACCCCGACCAGCCGCAGCCCGACGTGGTCGAGTCGCTGCGCCAGCTGGGCGAGGCCGGGCGTGCCGGGCTGGGCGCGGCGGGCGAGGCGGCACGTGCGTTGCGCACGCTGGTGTCGGCGGATTTCTCGCTGGCGCGCAGCGCGATGGGCCGGACGCTGGCGTTCACCGGCATGGCGATCGCGTTCGGCGGCACCGCGTGGCTGCTGCTGATGGCCGCGCTGATCGTCTTCCTCAACCGCCAGGCCGGGCTGCCGTGGTCGGCGTCGCTGCTGATCACCGCCGTGCTGAGCATCGCGGTGACGTGGTTCGCCGGCTGGCAGGCCATGCGTTACTTCGACCACACCCGGATGCAGGCCACCCGCCGGCAGCTGGCACGGCTGGGGATCGGCGAACTGGCCGACTTCACTCCGCGGGCCGGCGACGTGCAGTCCTCGCGCGAGGCGGCCGAGCAGTCGAAGGAAGAGAACGGCGACAAGACGCTCAAGGACAAGCTGGGCGTCGACCTGACACCACCCTGATCCACGGCGCGCAACGCGCCCGCACCACGCCCACACCCCGTTGCACAAACACCTGGACCCTGCCCCGATGAGTTTCGACAAGCTGCTGCGCAAGGTGGAGCAGGCCGAGATGGCACTGGAGGCGCGCGAGCGCCAGTACAGCGCCGACATGCGCCAGCTCAAGCGCTCCTGGCGGCTGACCTGGTCGCCGGGGCGCATCGTCGTGGCTGGGCTGCTCACCGGCTTCCTGGCCGGGCGCCGCGAGCGCGTCAGCGCCTCCGACGGCACCGGCATCCTGCGCGTGATCTCGCTGGTGTCGACCATGATGGCCAGCGTCAACGCCAAGGAAGCCTCGAGCGAGGCCGAACACGCGGCCGATGCCGCCACCGACATGGCTGCCACCCAGGCGCCCGGCGCCGGCGTGTCGGTGGACGGCCCGCCATGACCGCGCCGCCACTGGCGCCGCCCGACGCCCCGACCATTCCGGAAGCACCGCCGAGGCCCCCGCGCCGGCGCGCCTCCACCGCGCTCATCGTGCTGGCGGTGCTGGCCGTGGGTTACACCCTGTGGGCCGCGCAGGAGGTGCTGCTGCCCATCCTGCTGGCGATGTTCTTCGCGCTGGTCGGCAACCCGATCATCCGCACGCTGCGCCGCGCCTACATCCCG
>MIDV01000090.1:2349-5739 GCA_001830245.1 Lysobacterales bacterium RIFOXYA1_FULL_69_10
CTCGCCGCGCTGCTGCTGGTCGTGGGCGGCATTGCCGCCACCGGGGCGCTGGCCTACCAGCTGATCGAGCCCGCCGCCGAGTGGGTGCGGCAGGCGCCGCGCGCGATGGGCGAGATCCTCCCCAAGCTGCGCGAACTGACCAAGCCGGTGGACGATGCAAGCGACGCGGCCGAGAACATCGCCCGGGTCGCCAGCGGCGAGGACAAGGGACGGCCGGTGCAGATCGTGCGCACCCAGGTCGACGACCCGTACGCCGCGCTCACCGCCACGCCGAAGATGATCGCCTCGGTGCTGGCGGTGGTGCTGCTGACGCTGTTCTTCATGGTGTTCGGCGAACAGCTGCAGAAGAAGGCGATCGCGCTGCTGCCCAACCGCCAGCAGAAGCGCGTGACGGTGGAGATCATGCATTCGATCGAGGTGGAGGTCTCGCGCTACGTGCTGACCATCACCGTGATCAACGTGGCGGTCGGCATGGTGTTCGCGGGCATCCTGTTCCTGCTCAAAGTGCCGCTGCAGGAGGCGCTGCTGTGGGGCACGATGGCGGCGCTGCTCAACTTCGCGCCGTACGTGGGCCCGCTGATCGGCATCCTGATGATGCTGGTGATGGGCTTTGTCGCCTTCGACGAACTGTGGATGTCGCTGCTGCCGGCCGGCATCTACCTGGTGCTGCACACGCTGGAGGGGCAGATCCTGACGCCGGTCATCCTCGGCCGGCGCATGCGCATCTCGCCGCTGATCCTGATCCTGGCGCTGATGCTGTTCGGCTGGATGTGGGGCATCGTCGGCCTGCTGCTGGCGGTGCCGCTGCTGGTGTGCATGAAGATCGTGCTGTCGCGCATCGAAGGCCTGGAGGGCTGGGCGACGTTGATGGAGTGACGCACGCGTCGCCTCCGCCCGGACTCAGGCGGCAGGCACCCGCAGCACCGCAACCAGCCCGCCGCCCTCGCGCGCGCGCAACTGCAGTTCGCCGCCATGGCGCGCGGCGATCGCCCGCACGATCGAGATCCCCAGCCCCGCGCCGGCGCCGTCCGGGCGCCCGCGGTCGCCGCGCCAGAATCGCTGGCCGACGCGCGCCATCTCCTCGGCCGTCAGCCCCGGCCCGCGGTCGGCCACGCGGATGACGCACGCGGCCTCGCCTACGGCGCACTCGACCGCCACCTCGACGGTGCTGTCCCCGGGCGCATGGCGCAGCGCGTTGTCGAGCAGGTTGCGCACGGCGGTGACCAGCATCGAATGGGGCATGGGCGATGCGCGGTCCTCGCCGACGAGTGCGCATGCCACCCGGCCGTTCGCGGCGTTCGTTCCACTGCCGATGGCATCGCGCACCGCAGCCAGCACCGACGGACAGGGATCGTCGACCGCCGGGGCCACCTCCGCGCGTGCCAGCGCCAGCAGCTGGTCCAGCGTGCGGCGCATGCGCGCGACGCCGCTGCCGGCGCGGTCGAGTGCCGCGTCGCGCGCATCCCCGCCGGACAACCGCGCCAGTTGCAGGTGGGTATCGATGCCGGTGAGCGGGGTGCGCAGCTCGTGCGCCGCGGCATCGGTGAATGCGCGTTGTTGCGCCAGCGCCAGCGACAGCCGCTCCAGCAGCCCGTTCAAGGCCGACAGCAGGGGCCGCAACTCGGCCGGTGCGCCGCCGGCGTCGACCGGATCGGTCGCATCGGCCGCGCGGGCCTGAAGCTGGCGGCGCAACGCATCCAGCGGCGCGAGTCCCCGTCCGATGCCGATCCACAGCGCCACCAGGCCTCCCAGCACGGCCAGCAGCACCGGCATGCCGGCCGCCACCACGATGCCGCGCACCAGCGCGTCGCGTTCGTCCACGCGGTCGGCGGTGGTGACCACGAAGTCGTCGACGTGCAGCGTGTACGTGCGCCACAGGGCGCCGCCGGTTTCCACGTCGGCGAACCCGGGCGGGGGCGCGGCACGTGCCGCCAACGTGGGATCGCCCGACGCGGCCAGGATCTCGCCACGCAGGCTGCGGATCTGGCAGGCGATGCCCTGCCCGCCGCCCACGCTGACCGCGCCCTCGAGCGCAGGCGAGGACGCACCCGGTTGCAGCGCCGCGCGCTGCAGCAGCCCCGACACCATGCGCGCGGACATCGCCAGGCGCTCGTCGAGCGTGCGGTCGAGGTTGCGATGGATGTCGTGCGCCAGCCACGCTGCGGCCGCGCCCCACACCAGCGCCAGCGCGAGGCCGGCGATCAGCACCACGCGCAGGCGCAGGCTCACGCGGCCTCCCAGCCCAGCCGATAGCCGAGCCCGCGCTCGCTCCGGATCGCATCGGCGCCGAGCTTCCTGCGGATGTTGTGGATGTGGACGTTGAGCGCATTGCTGCCGACATCGCTGTCCAGTCCGTACAGGCGCTCGTGCAGCGCGTCGGGGGCGACCCAGCGCCCACGCGCATCGGCCAGGTGCACCAGCACGTCGATCTCGCGGCGCGACAGCGCGACCGGATCGCCGTCGAGCCACGCAAGGCCGCTGTGCGGCTCGATCCGCAGCGGCCCGGCCTGGATCTGCGGGACGGCACGGCCGCGGGCACGCCGCACCACCGCGTGCAGCCGCGCGGCGAGCTCGCGCAGGTCGAAGGGTTTGACGAGGTAATCGTCGGCGCCACCGTGCAGGCCGGCCAGCCGGTGCTCGATCGCGTCACGCGCGGTCAGCACGACCACCGGCATCTCAATACCCTGCGCACGCAGGGCCGCCAGCAATGCCAGGCCGTCCGTGTCGGGCAACCCGAGGTCGAGCACCAGCGCATCGAAATCCTCGTCCACGCACGCGGCTTCGGCCGACGCCCCAGTGCAGACGCTGCGCGCGTCGAAACCCTGCGCCGCCAGGCCGGCGACCACGCCTTCGGCGATCAGTGCATCGTCTTCGACGACCAGCACGCGCATCGCTTGCGAACTCCGCTCAAGGGGCGCCCACGCTAGTCGCTGGCCGGCCCTGAAGCCAGCCCCGGCGCGCTTAAGTTCCACTTAAGCGGCATGGGCGAAGGTGCGCGCCACCGTTTGCAACCGAGCCGCCGCCTTGCGCCACCGATGGGCCTTCCTGCTGTTGTCCGTAGTGCTTGCCACCGCCGCGTGGGCCGGCACGGGCCTAACGCCGTGGCAGTCGCCTGGCGCGACCGCATTCCTGCCGCCTGAAGAGGTGTTCGTGCCCGGCGCGCCGCGGCGCGAGGGCACGCGATGGGTCGTCGAGGGCCGCATCGCCGACGCGCACTACCTGTACCGGCACGCGCTTGCGCTGGTCGATGGCGACGGCGCGAGTGTCGCGTTGCAATCGCCCGCCGGCACGCCGCGCACCGACGAGTTCTTCGGCGACACCGAGGTCTACGAGGGCGACTCGCTGCGCCTGAGCTTCCCCTCCGATGTCGAAGGCCCGCTGCAGTTGAAG
>MIDV01000091.1:0-9214 GCA_001830245.1 Lysobacterales bacterium RIFOXYA1_FULL_69_10
TACGCCGAGCCGGGCTTCATCCTGATCGACCGCGTCAACGAGATGAACAACAACTGGTGGTGCGAGACCATCCGCGCCACCAACCCGTGCGGCGAGCAGCCGCTGCCGCCGTACGGCGCGTGCCTGCTGGGCTCGGTCAACCTCACCAAGTTCGTGCGCAACGCCTTCACCGACAAGGCCGAGTTCGACTGGGACGAGTACAAGGAAGTCGTGCGCGTGTTCACCCGCATGCTCGACAACGTGGTGGAGGTCAACGGCCTGCCGCTGGAGCAGCAGCGCGCCGAGATCCTGCGCAAGCGCCGCCACGGCATGGGCTTCCTGGGCCTGGGCAGCACGCTGACCATGCTGCGCATGAAGTACGGCGAGGCCGCGTCCTGCGAGTTCACCGAGCGCATCGCCCGCGAGATGGCGATCGCCGGCTGGGAAACCGGCCTGGCGCTGGCGAAGGAAAAGGGCCCCGCGCCGATCATGGACGAGGACTTCGAAGTCACCGCCGAGATGCTGCGCAAGCGCCCGGAGATGAAGAAGGACGGCTGGAAGATCGGCCAGTGCATCAAGGGCCGCGTGCTGCACGCCAAATACTCGCGCTACATGCAGCGCGTGGCCGAGGCCGCGCCTGAGTTGGCCGCCGAGCTGGCCGAGACCGGCGCGCGCTTCACCCACCACAGCTCGATCGCGCCGACCGGCACCATCTCGCTGTCGCTGGCCAACAACGCGTCCAACGGCATCGAGCCGTCCTTCGCGCACCACTACAGCCGCAACGTGATCCGCGAAGGCAAGAAGTCCAAGGAAAAGGTCGACGTCTTCTCCTTTGAGCTGCTGGCCTACCGCGAGCTGGTCAACCCCAAGGCGATGCCGTTCTCCGATGACGCCGCCGCCAAGCTGCCCGACTACTTCATCAGCGCCGACGACATCACCCCCAAGGCGCACGTGGACGTGCAGGCCGCCGCGCAGAAGTGGGTCGACAGCTCCATCTCCAAGACCGCCAACGTCCCGACGGATTACCCGTACGAGGACTTCAAGGACATCTACACCTACGCCCACGCGCAGGGCCTGAAGGGCTGCACCACGTTCCGCTTCAACCCGGCCGCCTTCCAGGGCGTGCTGGTCAAGGAGGCGGACCTGGAGAACACCACCTACCGCTTCGAGCTCGACGACGGCCAGGTGGTGGAGGTCAAGGGCAACGAGCAGATCGAATACGACGGCGAGATGCACACCGCCGCCAACCTGTTCGACGCGCTCAAGGAAGGCTATTACGGCAAGTTCTGACCGGTGCCGCCGCACGCGCGGCGCACCACGGCGGGGACGGGCTTGCCGTCCCGCGCCGACCCTGGCCGGGGTCGGCGTTGCTCCCAACGGCCCGTGCGGCAAGGGTTGCAGGCGGTCGATGTCGTTATCGATTCACTGTGTTTTGCGCACGAAGCAGGTATAGCATCGCTCCGTGGAAACAACCTCCACTATTGCAACGCCAATTAATACGCCCGCAGGAGGGCTCATGAGCAACGGCAATGGAGTGACGGCGTCCCTGTCTCAGGCCGCCGAGAACGTCAAAGAAACCGCCATCAACGTGGGCGGCGTCATCGCCAGCACCGCCGAAGGTGCGGTGAAGTCGGCACAGAAGACCGCCAAGAACGCGCGCAAGGCCGCCAAGAAGGCGGTCGGCAACGCCAAGAAGAAGTTGGCCGCCGCCAGTGCGAACGCCAAGAAGGAAGCCGGCACCCTCAAGCGCAAGACCGCCGCCAAGAAGGCATCGACCGCGAAGAAGGCTTCGGCCAAGAAGGGCGTCGCCACCCGCAAGGCCGGCACCGTGAAGAAGGCCACCAAGTCGGCGACCAAGAAGGCCGCGACGTCGGCCCGCAAGTCGACCGCCAAGGCCGCCAAGAAGACGGCCGCGGCGAAGAAGACCGCCGTGCGCAAGACGGCCGGCAAGAAGGCCGCCGCCACCCGCGCCAAGAAGGCCGCCACGCGCTCGACCGCCGCCAAGAAGGCCGCGGCCACCCGCGCGCGCAAGGCACCGGCCAAGAAGGCGGCAACGAAGAAGACCGCGACCAAGAAGACCGCGAGCAAGAAGGTCGCCAGCAAGAAGGCCGTGAGCAAGAAGGCGCCGGCCCGCAAGGTCGCCGCCAAGAAGGCCGCGCCGCGCAAGACCGCCGCCAAGGCACCGGTCCGCAAGGCCGCCGCCAAGCGTCCGGCCGCACGCAAGACCGCGCGCAAGTCGGCATCCGCCACGCGCTGATCCGGCACCGTGACACCCGCCCTCCCCGCATGCCGGGGAGGGCGGCCCGGGTCGGCCCCGGAGCGCAGCACGCACCACCACACCGCATCGCACTACCGCATCAGGAGCAGGGCCGATGGCCGTCAAGATCGACAAGAAAATCAAGGGCTACAGCGTCGTCACCCCGGAAGAGCGCGCCAAGCAGGCCGCCCAGGCCGAGGCCGTGACCCGCCAGGCCGCCGAAGCCGCCCAGCCCACGGCCAACGTCATCCAGATGCACGAGAAGATCGAGCGCCCCGAGGTGCTGATCGGCTCCACCTACAAGATCAAGTCGCCGCTGTTCGAGCACGCGCTGTACGTGACCATCAACGACATCGTGCTCAACGCCGGCAGCGAACACGAGCACCGCCGCCCGTTCGAGATCTTCATCAACTCCAAGAACATGGACCACTTCCAGTGGATCGTGGCCCTGACGCGCATCATGTCCGCGGTGTTCCGCAAGGGCGGCGACGTCACCTTCCTGGTCGACGAGATGAAGGCCGTGTTCGACCCCAAGGGCGGCTACTTCAAGGCCGGCGGCGTGTACATGCCGTCCCTGGTCGCCGAGCTGGGCAGCATCGTCGAGGACCACCTCAAGTCGATCGGCATGATGCACGACCCGGAAATGTCCGACGCCCAGCGCGCGCTGATCGCCGAGAAGCGCGCCGCGTTCGCCGCGCTCGACTCAAAAAAAAACTCTGACGTAGGCGTCCCGGCTGGCGACGATGCCAGCGGCGAGCTGTTCCCCGAACCCAAGGTCCGCCCCGACGCCCGCCGCGAAGACGTGGAAGTCACCGGCGACGGCGGCGTCGCCTTCCCGCCCAGCGCGACCATGTGCCACAAGTGCAGCACGAAGGCGGTGGTGGTGATGGATGGGTGTGCTACTTGCTTGAATTGTGGGTATAGCAAGTGCGGGTGAGGTAGGTGCCTCGCTCTCTCACACGGCGCGGGCCGCAGGGTTCGGTCCTAAGCTGACCTACATAAGCCATTGATGCATAAGGATTGTTTAAAGAGCCGGCTTGGTACCGGCCTTTTCGTGGCAGTCATACGTCAGCTGTATGGGACCAACTTTCGTCAGTACCTAGCGTATTGACATTCGCCAATAACGGCCGTTAAATGCGCCTAGCAATTTGCTAGTCGCTGTCTCTGACCCATGGTCAGGGCGGCAAGTCCTAAGGCCACCCATCGGGTGGCCTTAGTTGTTTCAGGGGGAGTGACCTTGTACGTGATGTACGTAGACGAGGCTGGAGACCTAGCTGGACTGGCAAGTCCTGCTCGGCCTAATGATCAGCCTGTTTTCATCCTCGCTGGGCTGATCCTGCATTCGGACCACATTAGATCGTTCACGGCCGAGTTTCTTACCCTGAAGCGTCGCTTCTACCCGAGGCTGCGGCATCCGGAACTTCGTAGACATCTCGACTGGATCCTTCCAGAAATAAAAGGAAGCGACCTCAAGAAGAGCGCGATGTCCCGAAGTAGAAATGAGCGGCGTCACGCACTCATGTTCATGGGTGAATTGCTCCAGCTCGTCGAGTCTCGAGGAGGGAAGCTGGCGGCACGAGTATGGGTCAAGCAACCAGGACAGACCATCAACGCTCGTGCCATCTACACCTACTCTGTCCAAGCGCTCACGGCCACGTTTGACAACCTCCTCTCCGATGTAGGCAGCTTGGGTGTCTGTATCGCCGACTCAAGAACCAAGCAGTTGAACGAGCCGGTTGCACACGCTGTTTTTACACAGATCCACTCTCTCGGCCCAACCTACCGGCATATCAAAGAGGTGCCGCTCTTCGGGCACAGTGGCAATCACGCGGGATTGCAAGCAAGTGACTTGATCACGTCGGGAATTCTTATGCCCATTGCTTGCTATGTGTACTGCCATACATTCGTTGCCAACTCTCACGTCAAAGATGCCGCATTACTTCTGCGCGACAGGTTTGGCCCGCGCCTGAGAAGCATGCAGCATCGGTACCAGGTAGCAGGTCGGTTCAAAGGCGGCATCGTCACCGCTGATCCGGTCAACCAATCCTCTGCGCGATTACTGTTCGGCAGTTGAAAGGGAACACCCGACAAAAAGGGATCAGAGCCAGCGTAGCCCGGGTAAGCCAGCGTAGCCCGGGTAAGCGCAGCGCACCCGGGGTCGTCATGCATCACATCGAGGCAATCCCGGGTGCGGCCTGCGGCTTACCCGGGCTACAAAAACGACCGCAAGGAGGCGGGGATGGTGGGGTATCGACGCATGCGGGTCCCGGACGGGACCTTCTTTTTCACGGTGACCCTGCGCGACCGGCGCAGTGCGTTGTTGACCGATCGGATCGACGACCTGCGCGCGGCGTGGCGCGCGGCCACGGGCCGCGTGCCCCACGACGTGGTTGCCGCCGTCGTCATGCCCGACCACCTGCATGCCGTGCTGCGGATGCGCGACGGGCGCGGCGACTATTCGCGCCTGTGGCAGGACATCAAGAAGGGCTTTACCCGCCGCGTGTGCGAACCCGGCGCGCGGTCGCCATGGCAATCCCGGTTCTGGGAACACACGGTGCGCTGCGCGTCCTCGCTCGCCGCCTGCGTGGACTACGTCCACATCAACCCGGTCAAGCATGGGCGGGTCACCCGCGTGCGCGATTGGCCGCACTCGACGTTCCACCGCTACGTCCAACGCGGCGACCTCCCTCCCGACTGGGGCGACCCGCCCATCGATGCCACGCGGCTGCCGTAGCCCGGGTAAGCGCAGCGCACCCGGGGTCGTCATGCATCACTTCGCGGCAATCCCGGGTGCGGCCTACGGCCTTACCCGGGCTACGGGTTTCAACAACCGAATGGGGTCAGGTTCACTTCCGTCTCTTCGGACTACGGCGAGAGAAATCACGCGTCACCTGGGCCGCAGCGCCGCACCGATGAGGCCCCGAACCTCAGGCACGAGCCCCAAGGCCTGACCGGTCTCCCCGCGCGCCTGGTGCGTGAGCCTCGCCAGCCCGGCGGCGACCCGCAGAGCCTCACGCGTGACAGTGCAGGTGTCGCGCATGGGGCAAGGAGCCTCGGCCTCGAGGCTCGATGCCTCATCCATGAGGCCCAGGACCTGTCGTTCCATGCTCGCGCGCCTCACCGATGAAGGCTTAAGTCGCAAGTGCCAGGCTCGAACACGCACGAGCCGGGCACCGCGCCTCACGCGTGTACCAACCGCTTTCGCGGCGCTCACCGGAACAGCAAGACACTGGATTCCCGCCTGCGCGGGAATGACGGCTTGAGTTGGTAACGGCAGGAGAGCTCCCGGAGCCCCGCCGCCCGCCGCCGCGTATCCTGCGCATCCCCACCGGCTGCACCGCCCGAACCATGATCAACAACGACGTCCTGCGCAGCGTGCGCTACATGCTCGACCTCGGCGACGCCCACGTCGCCAACCTCGTCCAGTACGCCGACCCGACCGTCGTGCTTGAGCGGGACGAGGTGCAGGCCTACCTGCTGCGCGAGGACGAGCCCGGCTTCGCGCCCCTCGACGACCGCCTGCTCGGCCTGTTCCTCGACGGCCTGGTGGTGCACCTGCGCGGCGCCCGCAGCGACGCGCCGCCGCGGCCGCCGGAGAAGCGCATCAACAACAACGCCGTGCTGAAGAAGCTGCGCGTCGCGTTCGAATTGAAGGACGTCGACCTGGTGGACATCTTCGCGTCCGCCGGCCGCCCGGTGACCAAGCCGGAGCTGTCGGCGCTGTTCCGCCAGCCGGGGCACAAGAACTTCCGCCTGTGCGGCGACCAGCTGCTGCGCTACTTCCTGCGTGGGCTGACGTTGCGCGTGCGGGGCGAGTAAAGCCCCTGGCGGAACCGCGGCTCACCGTTTCCCGGCCGCCTGTTCCTCCAGGCCCGCCTTCACCCGCTCGAGCTCCGCCGGCAACGCGCGCGCCAGGCGCAGCATGAGGTCGGCGGCCGCCGCGCTGTGGAGGCGCTTGCCCGACTGCGTGGCCACGGTGACTTCCGTCGTTAGCGTCCGCACCGTCGCCGACGCCGGCACCGCGCGCGTCAGCACCAGCAGCGACTCGCCGCGGTAGCGCACCGCGTTCAACCCCATCATCTGCGAGCGCCCCTCCCAGGTGACGCCGGGCATGTCCACCAGTAGCTGACCGATGGCGTTCCACGTCTCGTTCATGCCCGCCTGCACGGTGAGCTGCACCGGCGTGGCCTCAATAAAGGGCGGAGGCGTGGGGGCAGGCGGCCTTCGCTCGGGTTGAGCGCAGGACGCCAGTCCAAGCGCGAAGCCGATGACGATGAGCGCGGGACGATGACGCGGCATGCGCCGATTGCAGGCGCTGCGCCGTGAAGGGCACGCATCCGGGGTCATTGGCGCTTGCGCACGAGTCTCAGCGCTTGTCGCCCTTCACCAGCCGCGCCCGCTGCAACGCCAGCACGACGATCAGCAGCGACACCACCACCGCCACGGTGAGGACCGTCGCGTCGCTCCAGCCCTGCTGCCTGGACCACGCGAGCGCGACCACGTAGCCGGCCATCAATGCGCCGCACACCACGCCGTTGACCACCAGCGTGCGCCGCCGCCGCGGGTCGGATGTGCGGCGCAGTGCATCGCGGATCTCCCACGCGATGCCGCCCAGCATCACCACGATGACCGCCGCCAGTGCGCCGACCGTCGCCAGCGCCAGTTTCGGCAGTGACTGGGCGACGGCCCCGGCAGTAAGCGCCGTGGCCGCTGCGGGCGGCGTGCCCGCGGTCAGGCCGGCGGCGACGGTCGCGGTGAACACCAAGCCCGGCGCCGAACGGGTCGCCGTCTCGCCCAGGCGTTGCAGGACGTCCGCGCGCAGGCTGTCGCGCCCGCGCTGCAGGCGCTTGCGCACGGCCGCGTCGCTCAGGCCCAGCAACGCCGCCACCGCCTGGCTGCTCTGGCCCTCGCGGTAGTACAGCAGCAGCACGTCGCGCGTGTCCTCGGGCAGGGCGTCCAGTGCCTGCGCCAGCGCGTCGGCGTGGACATGGCGGTCGTGCGCCTGCTCGGGCGTGTCGTCGCCGGCGGGCAGCACGTCCAGGACACCCGCGTCGGCCGCGGGCTGGGACGCGCGCAGGTGGTCGATGGCGCGGTTGCGCGCCACCTGCCGCAGCCACGGCAGGAAGCTGTCGGGGTGCTGCATCCCGCCCAGGTGCTGCCAGGCGCGCAGGTACGTGTCCTGTGCGACGTCCTCGCTGGTGGCGACATCGCGCGTCACCGCCAATGCCACGCTGGCCACCATGCGTTGCGTGGCGACCACCATGCGTTCGAACGCATGGACGTTGCCGCCGCGGGCGGAGGCGAAGTCGCGGTGGATGAGGTCGTGCAGGGCGCTGGGCATCATGTCGGCGTTTCGCAGTGGAGTCGGTAGTAGACACGGCCCAACGGGGCAGATGTGACCCGGGCCGCGTGACCCGGGCCGTTCAGGTGCATACCCATGGATTCACGCGCCGCCGCCAGCGCGTTGCCGACCATGCCGGTTCCTAATCGACCGCCGGACACACCATGACCCGACCGACCCCGAACCTGCTGGCGCGCGCCGTGATGTGCGCGCTGCTGCCCGCCGCGCTGGCCGCCTGCGACGTCGACCCGGCCACGCGCGCCGCCACCGATACGGCCGCTCCGGCCGACACCCGCGTCGCCGCGGACGGCCAGCCGATCGCCGGCGATGCCTCCGGCGCGATGGCCAGCGGCGAGGCGCCTGGCGTCCCGGGCGCGCGCGGCGGTCCGTCCTCGACCCTGCCGGTGGCGCCCGGCGGCACCGCCGGCAATGCGCAGGACCCGGCCGAGGCAGAGGCCGAGCCCGAGATCGCGCCGCCGGGCAAGACGGCAGCGGCTGATGCCGACCTAGCCGACGACAGCCCGCTGCGCCTGCAGGTGCTGCTGGAGCGCGCGCACTTCTCGCCCGGCGAGATCGACGGCAAGGGCGGCAGCAACACCCGCCGCGCGCTGGCCGCGTTCCAGGAGGCGCACGACCTGACGGTCGGCGAGACGCCGGACGACGCCACCTGGGCCAAGCTCAACGAAGACGACGCGCCGATCCTGGTCGAGTACACGCTGACCGCCGACGATGTCGCCGGCCCGTTCCGCGATACGCCGGACGAGCCCGAGGACATGGCGAAGGAAGACGCGCTGCCCTACACCTCGGTGGAGGAAAAGATCGGCGAGCAGTTCCATGCCAACCCGGCGCTGCTGGCCGAGCTCAACCCGGACGCATCGTTCGAAGCGGGCGAGACGATCACCGTGCCCTACGTCGCGCCGGCCGCGCGCCTGCCGGCCGCGTCGAAGATCGTGGTCGATGAATCCGACGCCGTGCTCCGGCTGCACGATGAAGGCGGCAAGGTCGTGGCGCAGTTTCCGGTGACCACCGGCAGCGCGCAGTTCCCGCTGCCCATCGGCGACTGGAAGGTCACTGGCGTCGCGCGCGACCCGGTGTGGCACTACGACCCCGAGCTGATTGCCGGCTCCGACCCGGACGACGAGAAGGCCGAGATCCCGGCCGGCCCGAACAACCCGGTCGGCACCACCTGGATCGACTTGACCAAGGAGCACTACGGCATCCACGGCACCCCGGAGCCGTCCAAGATCGGCAAGACCGAATCCAACGGCTGCATCCGCATGACCAACTGGTCCGCGGCTGCGGTGGCGAAGATCGCCAAGCCCGAGATGGACGTGGTGATGCAGCGCTGACCGCGGATCCCTGTAGGAGCGGCTTCAGCCGCGATCGCGATTACGGACGGCTGCGATGCCAGGGATCGGCTGCGATGCACGGGCTGCGTTGTAGGAGCTACGTAAGGCGCGACCCGCGCAGCCGTCCCGGTTCCCGATCGCGACTCACGTCGCTCCTACAAAGGTGTGGTGGCTGCGCATCGCGGCTGAAGCCGCTCCTACAGAAGCAGTGCAGGAGTGATTCCACGGTTGCAGTGCAGAAGCGGATAGAAAAACGGCGACCCGAGGGTCGCCGTTTTTTGCGTGGGG
>MIDV01000091.1:9245-12224 GCA_001830245.1 Lysobacterales bacterium RIFOXYA1_FULL_69_10
CCGTTGCCGCCCTTGCCCTTGTTGCCACCCGGGCCCTTGCCGGACGGTGGGCCGCCCTTGTCGTTGCCGCGGCCCGGGCCACCGGCTTGCGCGGGCTTGCCCTTGCCCGGTCCGCCGCCGACATCGGGACGTGCATTGCTACGTCCTGCGTGCGCGGGCGGGCCGCCGCGGCCGGGGCCGTCGTTGCGCGGGCCGCGGTCGCGCGGCTGCGACCAGTCCACGCGCACGTCGCGGTCGATCGAGATCGGATAGCCCCAGCGGTCGTAGGTGTTGACCGTCCCGCGCTTGAGCGCATGGAACTGCGGCGAACCCGGTTTGATGCCCAGCTCCTGCGCCAGCACGCCCCAGCCGCGGCCGCGGTTGCGTTCGTCTCGTTCGTACGGGTCGTAGCGGTTCACCACGTCGATGCAGGGCAGGCCGGCGGCGCTGGCGATGGCGCAGGCGTAGTAGACGTCGGCCGGCGCCCAGCCGCGGCGGTCCAGCAGGTCGACGATGAGCGAGCGCGGCGCGCCGTACTGCCCGGTCAGTTCCCCGATGAACGGGTCGCGGTAGTCATGGCCGTAGCGGTTGATCTCGTCCAGGCGGTTGTCGACCCAGACATCGCCGGTACGCACGTTGTAGCCGATGGTCTGCGCGGCGGCGGGCGCCGCGGCGAGTGCCGCCAGGCCCAGCCCGGTGCACAGCGCGACCGCCAGCAGGCGGGGGGAAGCGGTTCGGTTCTGCATGGGGAGTTCCTCGTCAGGCAGGGAAGGGTCCGATTCTGGCGCGGATGCCTGAAGGCCGGGTGATGTCACTCTTGCATCCGTGAACCGCACCGAAAGTGCACGCCCCGCCGCGTTGGCTTATCGTCGCGGGCGGCGGTTGGGCCGCCTTTACAGGGGACATCGCAATGACGACAGGGACGGGCCATGGCGGCCTGGCGTGGGCGGTTGCCTGCATGGGGATGCTGGCGGCCGGGGTGGCATGGGGCGCAGAGGGTGCCGGCGCGGCGGCCGCTACCAAGGGCTTCGACAAAGCAGCCGGCGAGGCGCTGGCGTGGCCGTCGCCGTGGACGGTGGGAACGACGCTGGTCTACGACCAGCACTACGAATCCATCGAAGGAACGGGCGAAGGCCGTGTCCGTCTCGTCGGCACCGACGTCACCGAGATCGCCGTTGTCGAGGGGCCCGACGGCGGCATCGTTCAGCGGTGGACGGGACGCGACCCCGAGATGACGGGTGAAGGCCTGCCGGAAGCGATGCAGCCGGTCATGGAGGCGGCGGTCGAGTCGTTCCGCGACCTGCCGCTGGATATCGCGATCAACGAGGACGGCAGCTACCGGGCGATCACCAACCTGGAGGTGGTGCTGCCGCTCTATCGCACCTTGCTGGAGCAGGCGATGGAAGCGGGCATTCCGGCGGGGGGCGGCGAGGCGGCACTCACGGACGTCGAGACCGCCGAATACCGAAAGGTGATGGCCGTGATGATCGATGCGATGACATCGCCGGAGATCATCGAGCCGGAACTTGCGAGCACCCCTGCGGCGCTGAACTTCGTGGCCACAGGCGGGCTGGTGGCCGGTCGGCGCTACATCTTCGACGACACCTACGACAACCCGCTGGGCGCTGGCGAGATCAGCGCCCGCCACAGTTTGCTGCTGGAGCCCATCGCGGAGACACCGGGCCGCGTCCGTCTGGAGTGGACGTCGCAACCCGATTCCGCCGGCGTGGTGGCGGCGCTGGAATCGTTCGTGCAGGCCACGTTCGAAGAGGCGCTTGGCGAGGAGGCGCTACAGGCAGCCATCGACGATCTCGCCGCCGGCGCGCATTTCTCGACGGAGGTGCGCTACGAGGTCGACGTCGCGACCGGCCGGATCGAGCGCATGGAGATGGTCGAGACCCAGCACCTCCCGGACAGCGACTCGGTGGAGACAACGCGCCTGATACTGCGGAACTGAAGCGCTACGCCCCGGCAGGGCGCGTGGCCGTATGCGCCCTGCCGGTCGAAACGTGTCAGGCGGGTGACCCGTCAGTCGGTCGTTGCATCGACATAGGCGAAGAATTCCGCCTCGCTGATGCGGCCATCGCCGTCGGTGTCCCACGTGCTGAATTCCAGCGCCAGGCGGTGGTTGGCCTCCAGCTCGTCGGGTGTCAGGAAGTTGTCGCCGTTGCGGTCCAGCTCCTGCAGGTGCGTGCGGGTCGCTGTTGCGCTGCTGGGGCCATCGGGTCGCGGATCATGCGCGCAGGCGGCCAGTGAAAGGCAGGCGGCGACCGTGCTGGCGGCGACCAGCGTGCGGAAGTGGGTGCGGCTCATGCGGGCTCTCCATCACGGGTGGACGGCCACCCTCGCGCCGATAGCGTGGACGGCGAATGAAGCCGAGGACGGCGTTTCCTAACCAGAGGCCTGCACGCCTCCTTGAGCGCTTGGGAGTAGCGTGTCGCCGTCGGTGATTCGCAAGGCCGACCCGCGCCGCAACCCACGGAGGCCGCCATGCTGCCCAGCGTCGAAGTGAGATGTCCCTACTGCGCCGCGCTCTTCGAATTGCCGGTGGACGCCACGGCCGAGGAGCAGCGCTTCAGCCACCCGTGCCCGGCGTGCGCCCGGCCGATGCTGGTGGTGGTTGATGTCGACGACGACGGCGTGGCGATGGCCACCGTCGAGTCCGAAGGCGAGCCCTGAGCCATGGCCTTCGAAAGCGACTATGCGGTGGACGAGCCCACCCGTGACGACGTCGACCGCTGGCCGGGCGATACGGTGCTGGAGTTCGGTGCGCCCTGGTGCGGGCACTGCATCGCCGCGCAGCCCGAGTTGCGCGCGCTGCTGGACAGCGCGCCGGACGTGCGCCACGTCAAGGTGGAGGACGGGCGTGGACGGCCGCTGGGACGGTCGTACCGGGTCAAGCTGTGGCCGACGCTGCTGCTGCTGCGCGACGGCGAAGAGGTGATGCGCCTGGTGCGACCGTCGCATACGGACTTCGTGCAACTGGCCGAGGCGATCGGG
>MIDV01000091.1:12258-16732 GCA_001830245.1 Lysobacterales bacterium RIFOXYA1_FULL_69_10
TCACCGGCCGACCGGCGGCACGTGGCCGCCTGCATGAACGGGTACCGTTGCCCGGTCTGTCGGCGCAGCTGCGCGCCATCGCCAACCCGGGGAGGGATGCATGAGCACGATCACCGCACCAGCGTTGCCCAAGAGCTTCTGGATCATCGCCACCATCGCACTGCTGTGGAACCTGCTGGGGCTGGCGATGTTCGCCATGCAGGTCACGATGTCGCCAGAGTCGCTCGCCGCGCTGCCGGCCGAGCAGCGGCAGGTCTACGAGGCAACGCCGATGTGGATCAACGCTGCCTTCGGCGTGGCCGTGGTCGCCGGTGTGCTCGGTGCCATCGCGCTGCTGATGCGCCGCCGCTGGGCCGCCATGCTGTTCGCCATCTCGCTGGTCGCGCTGGTGGTGCAGATCCTGGGCGCGTTTCTGGTCACACCGGCGTGGGCGGCCTACGGCGCCGCCGGCCTGGTGATGCCGCTGCTGCTGCTGGCGATCTCCGCCGCGCTGTGGTCGTACGCACGGAAGGCCGCGGCGCGGGGTTGGCTGCGCTGAGTGGCGCCGCTTCGATGTTTCCTGCTTAGATGCGATCGCCCGCATGCGTGGATGCATGCCTCGACCAAGGACTGGAACCCATGAAATCGACTTTCAAACCCCGCAGCCTCGGTGCGCTCGTTGTCGTGTCGCTGTTCGCCTCGCCGGTGCACGCCTTTGACTATGAGTTGTGGCTCAAGGCGGCAGTACGCATCGACGCGAACGGCCATGTCGACCACGTGGCCTGGCGGAACACGCGTGATAGCGCGAGCGTGATTACGGAGCGCCTTGATCCCATCATCCGGAGCTGGGTGTTCGAGCCGGGCAGGATCAACGGCACCGCTGTGGCCACCGACACGTTTCTCACGCTGCAGGTCCTGGGTGAAGAAAAGGAGGACGGTGCAGTAAACCTGTCACTGGGTACCGTCCGAACCGGGGCGATCATGGACACCCTGGCGCCACCCCGTTATCCGATGAAAGAGGCTCGAAACGGCAACAGTGCCGAACTCCTGGCCACCCTGGACATTTCTCCCGATGGGCAGGTGCAGGTGGTCGATGTCCAAGTGGAGGCGTCGCGCCTTGGCTCGGGGGCGGCTTTCGTCAAATCACTCAAGGAAGCAGTTGCGGAATGGAAGCCGGCCCTTGAACGCGTCGGCGGGATTCCGGTGGCGTCGTCATTGCAGGTGCCCGTGCAGTTCTGCGGACCCGGTGACCTGGGCTGGTGCTTGAAACGCGACCGCGAACGGATGGAAAGAATGCACCAGGAGGGAGAAGTGTCGGCACCCGCCGGCGAGACCATCGCGCTGGAGAGCGCGGTACGGTTGATGACACGCGTGGATGGCACAGGCATCTAGCAGTCAACCGGCACCGGCGCAGTGGAGTGGCAGGTCTCCAGGCCATCGTTTCCGACCCCCCAGGTCCGGCACCTCCAGCAATAGCGAAGCACCGACCACCCGGGCGCCCTGCCGTCGCGCAAGTTCCAGCGCGGCCGCCAGGGTGCCGCCGGTGGCGAGCACGTCGTCGGCGATGAGCACGCGCGCGCCGGGTGCCACCGCGTCGACGTGCATTTCCAGGCGGTCCTCGCCGTACTCCAGCGCGTAGGCCTGCGAGACGGTTGGCCCGGGCAGCTTGCCGGGCTTGCGCAGCGGCACGAAGCCGGTGCCCAGCACGCGTGCCAATGCGGCACCGAGGATGAAGCCGCGCGACTCGATCCCCAGCACCGCGTCCAGCGCCACCCCGCGCCACGGCTCGGCCAGCGCATCGATGCAGTCGGCGAAGCCGTCGGCGTCGGCCAGCAGCGGGGTGATGTCGCGGAAGGTGACGCCCGGCTTGGGGAAGTCGGGGATGTCGCGGATCAGCGTGGACCAGTGGGGCATGGCGTCGAACTCGCAGGCCGGCCGCCGAGTTTCGCACCGCGTCGGCACCGGCGTGTAGATACTCGGCGCCTCCACGCCGAGGTGCACGGAGTGAGCGAGCGGCTGTTCCGCGACGATGTGCTGTTCACGCAGCGGCTGCTGGCGGCCGAAGGGCTGTACGCGGGCGCGCTCGACGGGCTGTGGGGGCCACTGACGGAGGCCGCCTGGCAGGGCTTCCAGTCGCGCAGCCGGCAGTTGAGATCGGACCTGGGCGAGTTCGACCTGCGCAGCGAATCCGAGATCGCAACGCTGTCACTGCCCGCGCAGGCCAAGGCCCGCGCCAGCCTGCGACGCATCCTGGACGCCGGGTTCGACGCCCGCATCATTTCCGGCACGCGCACGTGGGCGCAGCAGAATGCGCTGTTCCGGCAGGGCCGCTACGGCAATCCCGGCCCCGTCGTGACGCGTGCACGCGGCGGGCAGAGCCTGCACAACTTCGGCATCGCGTGGGACGTCGGGCTGTTCACCGCGTCGGATGGGTACGTCACCGATGCCGAGCCCTACGCGCAGGCTGCCGTGCACGGGACAATCGACGGCGTGGAGTGGGGCGGCGACTGGACGGGCTTCCCCGATCCATCGCACTACCAGTTGGCCACCGGCGAGGAGCTCGCGGCGTTGCGCACGCGCTTCCAGGCCGGCCAGGCCGTGGTGTAAACGCCCGGCGCCGCCTCGCGCACCCGGCCCGTCTCCCCACGGGCCGGGTGCGCGTTCGGGCTCTCCTTGCGGACCACTACGCGCCTTCGCCGGCCCAGACCCACGCGACCGCCACCAGCAGCGCAAGGGCAAGCAGCCCGCGTGCAAGGCGTTCGAGTCGATCGGCGCCGGACCGCGCCGGGCGGTCCATCCCCCCGTGTTCCATGGTGACTCCCCCTGTCGCGCCATCAGACGCCACCGCGCGGGCGGCGTCTGCGAACGGGGTCACAACACGGGCGGTCGCCGGGGGCCAAGGCGGCGCGAAGGGCGGCGGCGTCAGTCGGTGACGTCGTCGGTGAAGGTCGGCGTCTTCGCCGGGACCTCCCAGAAGTACACGACCGAATCGCCCACGATGCGCTGCGCCTGCGGCTCCCAGTCGCCCATGTGGTAGTTGTGCGTGACGATGCGGGTGCCCGGCTCCAGGCCCAGCAACGTCGGGCGCAGCCGCAGGTTGAGCCGCGGCAGCAGGTACAGGGTGACGACGGTGGCGTCCGACAGGTCGGTGTCGAACATGTCGCCCTCGATGAACTCCACCTTGTCGGTGACGCCGGCCTTGCGCGCGCCGGCATTGGCCTCGCGGATGCGGTCCGGGTCGATGTCGATGCCGACCCCGCGCGTGCCCCAGCGGCGGGCGGCGGTGATCGGGATGCGGCCGTCGCCCGACCCCAGGTCGTACAGCACGTCGTCCGCGCCGACATCGGCCATCTCCAGCATCACGTCGACCACCTCCTGCGGCGTGGGCACGTACACCACGTCGGGGACCTGGCGCGCGGGCTCGCGGCCCTCCGGGGCAAGGGAGGTCTGGTCGAACGGCCCCGGCGATTCGGCTTCCACCCCGTCGAGCAGCGCGACGCCGCCTTCGGCAGTGGGCCCGGTGTCTGTATCTGCAGCCTCCTCGGCGGCCGGCGTAGCCGGTCCGGGTGTTGCCGCCTGCGGATCGGACGGACTGCAGCCGGCAGCGGCGAGCACCGCCAGCAGCGAAAGGGCCAATACGTGCAGCGAAGGGCAGGGACGGGTCATGGAAGGTCTCCCGGATGGGGTGGCATCGGATCGGAATGGATATCAGCGGCGGACGGCGGCACGGCGCGACGCCCGCCGAGCAGCAGCACGACGCCGCCGACCGCAAGCACGGCCACGCCCAGCAGCGCGCCGATGCCGGTGTGGCGGACGCTGGCGTACAGCAGGTAGGCGCACATCGCGCAGAACAGCACCGGCGTCAGTGGATACAGCGGCACGCGGAACGGCGAGGCGACGGCAGGCGCGCGCCTGCGCAACCGGAACAGCGCCAGCCCCGTCAGCAGGAAGAACAGCCAGAACACCGGTGCGGTGTACTCCACCATCGTCTCGAACCCGCGCCGCGTCCACGCGCCCAGCCCGACCAGGGCCAGCGCGATGGCCGACTGCACCAGCAGCGCGTTGACCGGCCCGTGCAGGGTGGCGTGCCAGCGCCCGAGCAGCGCGAACATCGGCGTGTCCTGGCCGAAGGCGTAGCCGGTGCGGGCCGACATCAGCATGGTGGCGTTGGCCGAGGTCAGCGCCGCCACCGCCACCACCGCACTGATCGCCTGCGCGCCGCGGTCGCCGAGTACCCGGCGCATCATGTCGGCGGCCACCGCGTCCGAGCCGGCCATCGCCTCCACGCCCAGCACGCGCAGGTAGGCCAGGTTCATCAGCAGGTAGAGCAGGGTGACGGCGGCGATCGATCCGATCAGCGCGCGCGGCAGGGTCCGGCGTTCGGCCACCACCTCGGCCGAGACGTAGGCGGCCTCGTTCCAGCCGCCATAGGCCAGCATCACGAAGATCAGCACCAGGCCCCAGTGCTGCGTCGTGGTCGTCGTGGTCGTGGCGG
>MIDV01000091.1:16785-23425 GCA_001830245.1 Lysobacterales bacterium RIFOXYA1_FULL_69_10
GCGGTCTGCAGCGCGGTCAGCAGGTTCTGCGTGCGCTTGCCCGAGCGCAGGCCGACGGCATTGATCGCCGTCAGCACCACCACCGCCCCGGCCGCGAACAGCGCCGCCGACAGTGCCCCCAGCGGGAGGATCTGGCTGGCGTAGTCGCCGAAGATGAAAGCCAGCAGCGCGATCGATCCGGTCGGGATCACCGTCAGCCGCGCCCAAGCGAACAGGAATGCCAGCCGCGGCCCCCAGGCCAGCCGCAGGAAGTGGTACTCGCCGCCCGGGTGGGGGTGCGCGGTGGCGAGCTCCGCGTAGCAGAGGGCACCGGCGATCGAGAGCGCGCCGCCGACCAGCCACGCCAGCATCATCTCCACCGGCCCGGCGCTGTTGGCCGCCACCACTGCCGGCACGCTGAACATGCCCGCGCCGATGACGATGCCCACCACCAGCGAGGCGACGTCGCGCGTGTGCAGCAGCGGGCGCGGCGCGGGCGGGTCGAGCGGGGTGGTGGCCGGGATCGCCGGCGCGGTGTCGTGGGGCATCGGGCGGCCGCTTGCGGGGTCGCTGAACGCTAGCAGCCGGGCATTAGGAGGACGTAAAGGCCGGCCTGTGCATCGACCCGCGGGGGCCTTGAATCGCACGCGCCAGGACCTACGTGTCCGGCATGGACGGCCGCGACCGTCCGCCACCGACAACGCCAGCCCAGGAGGCCAGCCATGAACGAGATGGTTCGTCGTACCCAGCGGTCCGCGTCCTCCACGCAGGACCCCATCAAGCAGATCTTCGAACGCCTGTTCGAAGGCAATTTCGCGAACGGCTCCACCGACGAGTCCGCCGTCGTCACCAGCCAGTGGGTGCCGCGCGTGGACATCAAGGAGGAGTCCGACCGCTTCGTCATCTACGCCGACCTGCCCGGCGTGGCGCCGCAGGACATCGAGGTGCAGATGGACAAGGGCGTGCTCACCATCAAGGGCGAGCGCAGCATCGAGTCGGCGCAGGACAGCGACCGCTACTCGCGCGTGGAGCGCCGCCACGGCAGTTTCCATCGCCGCTTCGCGCTGCCCGACAGCGCCGACCCCGACGGCATCGCCGCCTCCGGCCGCCACGGCGTGCTGGAGATCGTGATCCCCAAGCGGCCGGAGACCAAGCCGCGCCGGATCCAGGTCGGCACCACGCACGACGCCTGAGCGCACGCGCGATCGCCAACGACGCCCCGGCAAGTCCGGGGCGTTCTTCTTGCCGATGCACACCCTCGCGTAGGCTGCCGGCATGATCCGACCCCCCAACCGCACGCGCGCCGCGCGCGGCGTGCGCATCGCCGCGATGACGCTGTCGGCGGCGCTGCTGCTGGCCGGCTGCGCCACGCAGGCACCCCGCAACCCGCTCGCGCAGTGGCACGGCTCGCCGAACTTCGATGCGCGCGCGCCGCAGGCCATCGTGCTGCACCACACCCACATGGACAGCGCGCAGGCCGCGCTGCGCACGCTGCAGACGCGAAACCCGCAGGGCCGCGTCAGCGCGCACTACCTGATAGGCCGCGACGGCACGCTGTACCAGCTGGTATCGGAGGACCACCGCGCGTGGCACGCGGGCGCCTCGCGCTGGGGCGGCTGGCGCGACCTCAACTCCGCATCGATCGGCATCGAGCTGGACAACAACGGCCGCGAGCCGTTTTCCGCACCGCTGGTCGGCACGTTGATCGTGCTGTTGGAGGACATCACCCGCCGACACGGCATCGGGCCGCACGCGGTGCTGGCCCACGGCGACATCGCGCCCACCCGCAAGCAGGACCCGAGCGCGCTGTTTCCCTGGGAGCAGCTGGCCGATGCCGGGTTCGGGCTATGGCCGCGCGCGGGGCACGGGCCGGCGCCGCACGCGTTCGATCCGTGGGCCGCGCTGCGCACCATCGGCTACGACCTGCGCGATCGCGACGCGGCGGTGCGTGCGTTCCACCGCCGCTACCGCGGCATCGAGGGCGCCGTCGATACACCGCCGGCGCTGGATGCCCAAGACCGCGCGATCCTGCACGACCTCCAGCGGCAGTTGCTCGGGTTGCCGCCTGCCACGGCAGCGACTGCAGATGGCTCGTCCTTGTAGGAGCGGCTTCAGCCGCGAACTCCGATACGTGACCGATACGTTCCGCCCGATCGCGGCTGAAGCCGCTCCTGCAAAGGCAGAGCGCGTCAGGACATCGCGCGTACAGGCAGCGCCGGCTGGATCCTCAGACACATGAACGCCGGTAACGGTCCCTACACACGTACGCGCCGAGGCTGGCCCTGCCCGTCGCAATGCGGGCTGGTGGGGTCGTCGGCCGCCCAAGCGCGGTCGATGGTCCCGCCACGTTCCCGTCAAACCGGAGCACGCCATGAAACGCCGAACCCCCACCGGACGCCTGCTTGCCAGTGCCGTGGCGGCGGCCCTGCTGTCGTCGCCCGTCGCGTTTACCGCAGCCGCCGCGCCGGCAGTGCAGGCCGACCGCACCACCCAGGCCCTCGACCAGGCCGACGTGTCGCCACCGCCGGTGGTCGACAACCCGATTCCCGAAGACCCGGAGGTCGACGCCATGAACCCGGCGCCGCCCCCCAGCGAGCCCGTGCCGCGCGCCACCCTGCAGGCCGGCGGTGACGCGTGGGCCGAGCTGGACACCGACGGCGACGGCCGCGTCAGCCAGGCCGAAGCCCGAGCCGACAGCCGTTTCAGTGCGCGGTTCGGTGCGATGGACAGCGACGGCGACGGCCATGTCGACCAGGCCGAGTACGACGCGTGGCTGTCCGGCGATGCCGGCCTGGAGACCGAGCCCGAGGAAGAGGAAGAAGAGGACGACTGACGCCTGCGCCTCGCCGCGCACGCCAATGAAGCCCGCAATGAAAACGCCCGCCCCTTCGCAGGGGGCGGGCGTTTCGTCTGGCACCTGCGGTGGCCGCAGCCGCGTGCGGTTACTCCGTGGCCGGCGCGTTCGAGGCGGTGGGCGGCGACAGGCGCAGCAGGCGGCCGCCGCTGCCTTCGCGTTCGTCCTCCAGCACCCACAGGTCGCCGTCGGGGCCCTGTTCGACTTCGCGGATGCGCTGGCCCATGTCGAAGCGCTCGGCCTCGCGCGCGGACGTGCCATCGAACTCCACCCGCACCAGCGCCTTGGACGACAGGCCACCGATGAAGCCGTCGCCCTGCCAGTCGGTGAAGCGGTTGCCCGAATAGATGACGAAGCCGGCCGGCGAGATCACGGGGGTCCACGTGATCTCCGGGGCGTTGAATTCCGGCCGCGTGTCGTGGTCGGGGATGTCGCGGCCGTCGTAGTGGTCGCCGTTGGAGACCACCGGGTAGCCGTAGTTCTCGCCGCGCTCGATCAGGTTGAGCTCGTCGCCGCCGGCCGGGCCCATCTCGTGCACCCACAGCCGGCCCTGGTCGTCGAAGTCGATGCCCAACGGGTTGCGGTGGCCCAGTGACCACGCCTGCGCGGCGACATCGCCCTGGTCGGCGAACGGGTTGTCGGCCGGCACGCTGCCGTCGTCGTTGAGGCGGATGACCTTGCCCAGGTTGGACGCCATGTCCTGCGCCGGGTCGAACTTCTGCCGCTCGCCCGACGTGATCCACAGCTTGCCGTCGGGGCCGAAGGCGATGCGGTGGCCGTAGTGGCCGCGCCCGGTCACCTTCGGCACCTGGCGCCAGATGACCTCGACATTCGACAGCGTGCCGCCGTCCGCGGTCAGCGCCAGCGTGCCGCGCGCCACCACGCCGCCGCGGGTGTCGCCGTCGCCGGCCTCGGCGTAGCTGAGATAGACGGTGTTGTTGCTGGCGAAGTCCGGATGCAGCACCACGTCGCCGAGGCCGCCCTGGCCGCCGTAATCGACTTCCGGCACGCCGGCCACGTCCACCATGCGGGTGGCGGTGGCGGTATCGCCCAGCCACACCAGCTTCAGGGTGCCGGGCTTCTCGGTGACCAGGAGGCGGCCGTCGGGCAGGAAGGTCATCGCCCAGGGCTCGTTGAACTGCCCGATCTCCGTCGTGGAGAACGGGCCATCGGTGTTCCCGGTGGCGTCGGCTGCCGGCTCGGTCTGTGCGGGCGCTGCATCGTTCGTAGTGGTGCAGGCCGCAAGCAGCACGGCAAGGCAGGCGGCGGCCAGCGGGTGGCGCACGCCGGGTCGGGACGTGGGTCGGGTCATTGGTTCCTCTCCATGGGTGTAAAGGGCAGAACGGTCAGGCCATTACCTTGGGCGCCTCGAACGGCAGCAGGCGGCCGCCGGCGCCGGTCATGGCCGGCGTTGCGGCATCCAGCAGCGGCTTGTCGCCATCGACCACCACCAGGATGTTGCCGGCCTTGATCTCGGCATCGAATTTCGCACGGATCGGGTCCGGCAGCGACGAGCCCACCAGTGCCGAGGCCCAGCAGCCCACCATTGCGCCGGCCACGGTCATCGCCGCCGCGCCGGCGAGCGTGAGCCCGATCGGCGTGACCACGACGGCCACCAGCCCCGCCAGCAGCCCCGCGGCGCCGCCGTAGCCCGCGCCGCGCAGGGCGGCCGGCATGAAGTCGGTGTCGGCTTCCTTGCGTTCGTTGGGGATGGATTCCAGTTCGATGTCCGAACGGGCGACCAGCAGCAGGTCGTCGTCCTCGATACCCACGCCGCGCGCGGCATCCATCACCGCGGCGGCGGTGGCCAGGTCGGGCGTGCTGAATACGTGTCGGGTCTTCATCGGCACTCCTGTCCTCGTCTGCGTGTCAGGGCGGGTGCGGGGCGGCCGGAAGGACAGCCAGCGGCGCGTCGTACCGCGCCAGCCGCGCGCCCGCCAGCTTTGCGCCGCCGCGGTTACCGAGGCGTGACGGGCGACGGGCGGGGCGGGGTGTTCACGGCGCCGCCGCTACGCTCGACGGCCCGTCCCTTTCGGACCGCCCCTTTCGGAGTTCGGCCATGCGCATCGCGATCCGCGTCATTCCCCTGCTGGCGACCGCCCTGGTGTTGGCGGCGTGCCAGGCCGATGCACCCGAGCCGGTGCTGGACACGGCGTCGCCGGCGACCGCCGACACGGCGTTGGAACCAGCACGTTCGACCGACACCGCCACGGTGCCCGTTCCCGGGCCCGCTGACACGGCGGCGCCTGGCTTCGTGGACCGGACGTGGGTGGTGGAGGCGTCATCGGCCGTCGCCGAAGGCACCACGTACCGATTCGGTGGCGATGGCCGGCTGGAGATCGCCGGCCCGGATGGCGGCACGCCCACGGCCGGCCAGTGGCGTGCGCTGGACGAGTCACGCCTCGAGATGACCGAGGAGGGGATCGCCTACAACGTCGACATCCTCGAGCAGGGCGAGGCGCGCCTGCGGCTGCGCAGCCACAACCCCGGCGAGCCCGTCGACATCACGCTGGTACCGGCGGCGACGCCGGTCGACTGATGCTGCACGAGGTCGGCATCCACTGCCCGTACTGCGGCGAAGCACTGCAGCTGCTCGTCGATGCATCGGAGGGTGACGCGCGGCTGGTGGAGGACTGCCACGTCTGCTGCCGGCCGATCGAGTTGCAGGTGCATGTCGGCGCCGACGGCGAGGTGGCGGTCCTCGCCTCGACCGACAACGACGCGTGACGGCACGGACTGAAGCGGGCATGCGACGGGCCGCAGGTCGGCAACGCCGCACCTCCCGTCGATGGAAAAAGTAAATGTTGTGTTGTGTTCAGGTCCGTGCCGGCGCGCAATGTGCCGGGAGTGGCGATCCAGTGCGCACGGACGCACGCTTTTGGCGGCATGCCTAACGCGGACGGTTCAGTCGCGGGTTAAACGGATGTAATGCCGGCTTTTGCGGGGGGCGGGCGATTCATTCGCGGGTGGGCAGGGTGGTCCCCGTGCGGCAGCAGTGCACGACAAGACCGCGCACCGGGTCCATCCCGGTTTCTTTTCTTACCGGGTCCGCGCTGGACCCGGGCTTTTCCAGGAGTCCCTCCATGAACATTTCCCCCCGCAAGACCGCACTCGCCACCGTCGCCGCCCTGGTGCTGGCCGCTCCGGCCGCCTTTGCCCAGGAGCAGGCGCCGCCGCCGGCCGAACCCGCCCCGGCCCCGACCGCGGCGCCGGCACCGGCTCCGCAGGGCAACGCCATGAGCTGGGCGGACGTGGATACCAACCAGGACGGCAACGTCAGCAAGGACGAGTCCGCCGTGGTTCCGGCGCTGTCGCAGGTCTTCGACCAGGCCGATGCCGACGGCGACGGCCAGCTGACGCCGCAGGAGTACCAGGCGTTCGTCGCCAAGGCGCAGGCCGGCGGTGCCGCACCGGCACCGACCGACGGCGGCGAGTAAGCGATTGGCACGGACCCGCTGCGGCGGGTCCGTGGGCCGCCCGGGCGCGACACGGTCCGGTCACGGCTCCCCTGCGTGGCGGGCGGTCTTCGGGCCGCCCGCTTTTTTTGTGTCCGACCGGCGCGCCGCGACCCGACTGGCAAAGCCGCGGTAATCGATGCGGCGGCATACTGGCGCCATGAGTGCAGCCCACGACGCCGGCACGGCCGCCCCCATCCGCCTGGTCGGTTTCGATGCCGACGACACGCTCTGGCGCAGCCAGGACTATTTCGACGCCGCGCAGCTCGAGTTCGAGCGCATCGTCGGTGCATACGTCGACCTGCAGGACGCGCGCGTCCATGAGCGTCTGTACGAGGTGGAACGCGGCAAC
>MIDV01000091.1:23441-53458 GCA_001830245.1 Lysobacterales bacterium RIFOXYA1_FULL_69_10
ACGGCGTGAAGGGCATGGTGCTGTCGATGGTGGAAGCCGCCGTTGCAATCACCGATGCGCGCATCCAGGCGGTCGACCTGCACCGCATCGTGGGCCTGGGCAAGGAGTTGCTGCGCCATCCGGTCGAACTGCTGCCGGGCGTGCCGGAAGCGGTGGAGGCGATCGCCGAGCATTTCGACGTGGTGCTGATCACCAAGGGCGACCTGTTCCACCAGGAAGCCAAGGTGCGCCAGTGCGGCCTGGCGGAGCGATTCCGCCGCATCGAGATCGTCAGCGAGAAGGACCCCGGCACCTACGCACGCGTACTCGGCGAGTTCGGCCTGCCACCGGCATCGTTCGTGATGATCGGCAATTCGCTGCGCTCGGACATCGCCCCGGTGCTGGAGCTGGGCGGCTGGGGCATCCACACGCCGTACCACACGACCTGGGCCCACGAGTCCGTCGCCGACATCGCCGAGGACGCGCCGCGCCTGGTGAGCACGGCCTCGGCGGCGGACTGGTTCGAGGCGGTGGCACGCGTCTCCCGGATGGCAGCCGAGGAGCGCTGAGATCGCGCAGCGGCGCTGGCGCGCCGCAGCATCAGCGCCGCGTGAAACGCAAGGCTGGCAAGGCACTCGGCGCACGAGGGCTGTCTGCGGCCGTGCGTTCAACGCCGATTAATCGCGGCAGGCGAACGGTCATGCGGTCACCCCGCCATGAGGAAGCCGCCATGTCCGTTGCCACACGCCGTGCGCTGGTCGTCGCGCTGATTGCCGGGATGGGATGTGCGGTGATCCTGGCCCCCGCTTCGGCGGCCGAGCGTCCAGCGGGCGCGCTGGATGGATTCCGCGCCTTGCTGAGCGACGCCGTGGCCTACCAGCCGGTGGGCTCCGACGATGACGATGACGATCGTGGCGATGACGACGATCGATGGGACGACGACCGCGATGACGATACGGATGACGACGCCTGGGAGCGCGGTGACGACGACCATGACGATGACGATGCATGGGACGACGACGACGACGATGGCGTCGATGGCGATGACGACGATGGCGATGACGGATGGGACGACCGCTGACCGGCGTGCCGTCTGAACGCCCGGTTGCACGGCGCAGGCCCTGTAAGCGTTTGCATCGAAATCGTTAAAAGCATGTTCATTGCCGCTCGGCCAAGGTCGTCTTCGGCAGCGCAGCGTGCGCGTGCCGGTACACAGCACAGATGAGAAGGAGAGCGCAGATGAATACCGTGTCCCGCTGGTTCGCCCCGGTCGTCCTTGCCGCGGGTCTTGGCATCGCGGGCATGGTGCCCGCGCCCGCCCAGGCCCAGAGCAGCCACGACGTCGCCCGCATCATCGTCGACGTCGCCGACGTGATCTTCCGCGGCGGCCAGCCCTACTACCGCCACGGCAACTACGGCTACGACGACCGCCTGGTCATCGTGCGCGACCGCTGGGGTCGCCCGACCTACTACCGCAATGCCCCGCGCCGGGTGGTCTACCGCAACGGCCCGCCGTACGGAAACGCGTACGGCTATTACGCCAACGGCCCGGGCAGCCGCAACGTCCACTGCAAGAAGAACGGCCACTGCGAGGTCCGCTATTACGACCCGCGCCATGACCGCAAGCGCTGGGACCGAAACGACCGCCGCGACCGGCGCCATGATCGCCGCCACCGCCGCTGGGACCGCGACTGACGCGGGATCCGACGACGGTATCGAGTTGGACCGGAACGGCACCCCAGCGGGTGCCGTTTCGCGTTTTCTGGCTTATCGTCGCGGCTCCGGCCATCCGCGCCGCCTGCTGGAGTCGAACGATGATGGGCAAGCCGACGCACGACCCCCGACGCTCCAGCCAGCGCAGGCGTCGCGTGGCCGCTGGCGTGCTGGCATTGGCATTGCCCGCGGCGATGGCACTGGCACCCGCCGCCGCACAGGGCACCGTGGACTGCCGCCTGACCTTCGACCTGGCGGGCTGGTCGATCTTCTACAAGACCGCGTCGGGCACCGGCACGGTCAGCTGCGACAACGGCCAGCGCATGGCGGTGAAGATCGAGAGCCGTGGCGGTGGCCTGAGCTTCGGCAAGTCGCGCATCGACAACGGGGTCGGCGAGTTCTCCGGCGTGCGCGACATCGAGGAAGTGCTGGGCACCTACGCCACCGCCGAGGCGCATGCCGGCGCGGTCAAGTCGACCAAGGCACAGGTCGTCACCAAGGGCGACATCTCGCTGGCGCTTGCGGGCACCGGCGAGGGCTGGGACGTCGGCGTCGCCTTCGGCAAGTTCACGATCTCGCGATGACCGGGACTTCGACAGCGCGCCGGTCGGGTCGCGCGGCGGCATGGGCACTGGCGGTGGGGCTGTGCGTCACCAGCGGGGCGGCGTTCGCGCAGTCCGCGCAGCCGGCTGTGTTGCAGGAGGGCGAGGCCTCCGAACCGGCGCGCGCGGCCGGAACCGGCGATGTCTGGCTGGATGCCTACCTGGCCGACATCAACGTGTACGGCCGCCAGTACCGCGCGGCGTTCGTCGACGAGCTGGTGCGCTACTACGCCGCGCCGCGCGCAATGGCCGTGCAGCTGCTGGACGACGATGGCTGGCAGCCGGGCGATCTCCTCCTCGCGTGTGCGGTCGCGCAACGGCGTGGACGGCCCTGCCGGTACGTCGTGGAGCGGTTCGATGCCGCGCAGGGCTGGACGCCGGTCCTGCAGGCGCACGACATGGCGGAAGGGTCGCCGGACCTGCATCGCATCAAGCGTTCGCTGGTCGAAACCTACCGTCGGTGGGCACGCCCGATCCTGCTGGACGGGGCGTTGCAGGCGGATTTTCCGGAGCGTGCGAAGGACCCGGCCAACCGCTTCGTCGCACCGGCGCCGGCCGACGAAGACCGCGGCGCCGAGGGGGACTGACGACATGGACGCTGCAGCCGACATCGCGGCAACGCGCACCCTTGCAGGCGGGTGCCATTGCGGCCGGGTGCGGTTCGAGGTCGACGTGCCGGTGCACGCGACGTTGCTGGACTGCAACTGCTCGATCTGCCGCATGACCGGCTACCTGCACCTGATCGTGCCGGCGGCGTCCTTCCGCCAACTCGACGGCAGCGACGCGCTGGCCGAATACCGCTTCAATACCGGCGTGGCGCGCCACCTGTTCTGCCGCCACTGCGGTGTCAAACCGTTCTATGTCCCCCGCAGCCACCCCGACGGCGTCAGCGTCAATGGCCGCTGCCTGGACGGAGGCGTTCCCGCCGACGCACGCGTCGTTGCCTTCGACGACAATGACCGCGACACCGCCACGGCGGCATGGGCCGGCCTGTCCAGGGCCGAATGAGCGGGAACGACTGATGGGCTTCACGCCGATGGACACGTCCGCCATCCCACACGACGCGGTGCCGGACCGCGGCATCGGCGTCGTCGACTACGACCCACGCTGGCGTGCCGACTTCGCCCGACTCAACATCGAATGGCTGGAGCGCTGGTTCGTGGTCGAGCCCATCGACCGCGAGGTCCTGTCCGACCCGGAGACGCACATCCTCGCTGGCGGCGGCCAAGTGCTGTTCGCCATCGACGCGACCGGTCGTGCGCTCGGTACCGTGGCCCTGCTGCACGAAGGCGACGGCGTCTACGAGCTGACCAAGATGGCCGTCGACCCGGCCGCCCGCGGACGCGGCATCGGCAGGATGCTGATGCAGGGCGCGCTGCGCACGTTCCGGTCGCTGGGAGGCCGCGAGCTGTTCCTGGAGTCCAGCAGCAAGCTGGCCCCGGCGATTGCGCTCTACGAAAGCGTCGGCTTCGTCCACCATCCGGCGCCGCGCCCGGGCTCGCATTACGCCCGTGCCGACGTCTACATGGTGTGGGAGCCCGCGCACGGGTAAGGCGTTGGCCATGGCCTCCGTACAATGGCCGGCCATGACCTCCAATCCCCCGCTCAAGGCCGACTACCTGCGCCTGTCCGTCGCGCCGATGATGGACTGGACGGATTCGCATTGCCGCGTCTTCCACCGCCTGCTGGCACCCCATGCGCGGCTCTACAGCGAGATGGTGCATGCGAACGCAGTGATCCACGGCGACCGTGCGCGGCTGCTGGCGATGGACCCGATCGAACACCCGGTGGCGCTGCAGCTGGGCGGCAGCGAGCCGGTGCTGCTCGCGCAGGCGGCCCGCATCGGCGCCGAGCGCGGCTTCGACGAGATCAACCTCAACTGCGGCTGCCCGTCCGACCGCGTGCAGGCCGGCCGGTTCGGTGCGTGCCTGATGCGCGAACCGGCGCTGGTGGCCGAGTCGGTGGCGGCGATGATCGACGCGGTGCCCGCGCACGTGCCGGTGACGGTCAAGTGCCGGCTGGGCGTCGACGACGACCACGACTACGACCGCTTCGCCGCCTTCATCGATGCGATTGCCGAAGCCGGTTGCCGCATGTTCGTGGTGCATGCGCGCAACGCGTGGTTGCAGGGGCTCAGCCCGAAGGAGAACCGCGAGGTGCCGCCGCTGCGCTACGACTGGGCCTACCGGCTCAAGCGCGAGCGGCCCGGCCTGGTGGTGCTGGTCAACGGCGGCATCGCCGATGCCGACGAGGCCACCGCGCACCTGGACCACGTCGATGGCGCAATGCTCGGTCGCGCCGCCTACCACGATCCCTACCTGCTGCACGTGCTGGAGCACCGCTGGTTCGGCGCGCCGCTGCGTACGCGCGGTGAACTGCTGCGCGCGCTGCGTCCGTACGTCGAAGCGCAACTGGCCAGCGGCGTCTACCTCAAGCACATCGTCCGCCACCTGCTCGGGCTGTTCGCAGGACAGCCCGGCGGCCGCGCGTTCCGGCAGGTGCTGAGCGAAGGGGCGCACCGCCCGGGTGCCGACTGGCGACTGCTGGAGCAGGCGCTGTCGCTGACGGAGCGCGAGCCGCGCCAGCCGCTGCAGGCTGCAGGCGGGGCGGCATGATCACGCGCGATCCACGGCAGTTCGCCGCGTTCGCGGCCGGCCTGGCGCCGGACTTCGGGCCGGCGACAGCGCGCGCGGCGTTCCTGGTCGCGCCGGACGGCTTCGCGCTGGCGGAGCAGTCGGCGTCGGACAACCGGTACATGGCGGGCGCGGGCGCGTTCGACGCACCGCGTGCGCTGCTGCAGCACCGCGCGCTGCACCAGGCACTGTCGGCGACGCTGCCCACCGTGTGTTTCGCCGGGCATGCGGACACGCCCGATGCCCTGTTCCCCAATAACGTTTTTGCCACCGCCCGGCCCGACGCGGCCGTCGATGCCGCCGCCCCGGCGCGCGTGGTCGTCGCGCGCATGCGACACCCGGTGCGTCAGCGCGAGGCGGCCCGCAGCGACATCCGCGGGTGGTTCACCGATGTGCTGGGGTACGCGCCGGTCGACCTCTCCGGGCAGCCGCACCCGTGCGAGCTGACCGGTGCGCTGGTGATCGACCGTGCCCGCGGCATCGGCATCGCCGGCCTGTCCGAGCGCTGCGACGAGGCGGGTGCACGGCTGATGCACGAAGCGTTCGGCCTGCGCGCCACGCTCCTGCTCGAGCTCGCGGCAGGCGAATACCACACCAACGTGGTGCTCGCGATCCTGGCGGGCCGAGCGGTGCTCGCCGCACCGGCGGGCTTTGCCACGCCGGCTGCCCTGGATGCACTCGACGCGGTCTACCCGGGCCGCGTGATCCGGCTGTCGCCGAAGGAGCACGTCGCGTTCGCAGGCAATGCCATTGCGCTGGATGCGAGCACGGTCTGGATGAGCACCGGTGCCGGCGCGGCGTTGTCCGACACCACCCGCGCCGCGCTGGCGGAGGCGGGCTTCGCGGTGCGTACGGTCGAGCTGGATGCCATCGAGGCGGCAGGAGGCTCGCTGCGGTGCTGCGTCGGCGAAGTCTTCTGATGCAGGGCGCGGATCGGGCGGTGTAGCCTGAACGGGGCCCGGGATGTGAAGAAAAAGTTCATTGCGGATTCACTGCCCGGTTCCAAGAATGCCCTTCTTACTTGCAGCTTCCGGTCCAGCGCGCCCCTGTCGGCGCGCCGGCGCCGTCGTCGGAGAGTCATGGCCCGTTTCCGCCTCGTGTTCGTTGCGCTTGCCTTCGCCGCCCTGGTTGCGGCGTCGATGGGCGATGCCCGCGCGCAGCGTGGGCCGGAACGCGAAGCGCCGCGGCACGACCGGGGCGAGCGTGGTGCCGACCGCCGCGCGCTGTCGGACGCGGTGCGCCGCGTCGAGCGCCGCACCGGGGGGCAGGTCCTCAGCGCAGAGCGCGTGCCGTTCGACGGCCGGGATGTCAACCGGGTGAAGGTGCTCGATTCCAGCGGCCGCATCCGCGTCTTCATGGACGATCCGCGCGCCGGGCGCGGCGACGAGCGGCCTCAGCGTGGCGCCCCGCGGCGTACACGCGGCGACGACGACTGACGTCTCAATCTGACTTGGTCGGCCACGCGCCTCCGGCGCAGTGAGCCCACCCAACAGGTCGGTCAACCCGCACCGCATCCAGAACAAGAAACCAGATACGGGAGTCACCATGCGCATTCTGCTGGTCGAAGACGAGGCGCCTCTGCGCGAAACCCTGGCCGCACGACTCAAGCGCGAAGGGTTCGCGGTCGATGCCGCGCAGGACGGCGAAGAAGGCCTGTACATGGGCCGCGAAGTGCCGTTCGACCTGGGCATCATCGACCTGGGCCTGCCGAAGATGTCCGGCATGGAGCTGATCAAGGCGCTGCGCGACGAAGGCAAGAAGTTCCCGGTGCTGATCCTCACCGCGCGCTCGAGCTGGCAGGACAAGGTCGAAGGCCTGAAGCAGGGCGCGGACGACTACCTGGTCAAGCCCTTCCACGTCGAGGAACTGCTGGCCCGCCTCAATGCGTTGGTGCGCCGCGCGGCCGGCTGGAGCAAGCCGAGCCTGGAGTGCGGCCCGGTGACGCTCGACCTGGCAGCGCAGACCGTCAGCGTGCACGGCAACAACGTCGACCTGACCAGCTACGAGTACAAGGTGCTGGAGTACCTGATGATGCACGCCGGCGAGCTGGTCTCGAAGGCCGACCTCACCGAGCACATCTACCAGCAGGATTTCGACCGCGACTCCAATGTGCTGGAAGTCTTCATCGGCCGCCTGCGCAAGAAGCTCGACCCCGACGGCAGCCTCAAGCCGATCGAGACTGTGCGCGGCCGCGGCTATCGCTTCGCGATTCCGCGCAGCGGCGAGTGACCGCCGCGCTGGGCGGCGCGTGATCGCACCCTCAAACGACGCCGGCGCCGGTGAACCGCGCCGGCGTCCGTGCGAACATCGCCGGCAGATGTCATCGGGCGCGCGATACGCACCATGAGCTGGGGCCAACCCCGATCCCTCCAGGCACGACAGCTGCTGGCGGCCAGTCTCGGACTGCTCGCCTTTCTTGCGTTGGCCGGCTATGCGCTCGACCGCGCCTTCCTCGAGACCGCCGAGAGCAACCTGCGCCAACGCCTCAAGAGCTACGCGCTCGCCTACGCGGCCGAGGGCGAGTTCGCGCGCAGCGGTGAGTTCATCCCGCCCTACGAAGCCATCGACCCGCGGCTGGAGATGCCCGGCAGCGGCCTGTATGCCGAGGTCGTGTTCCCCAACGGCCACTGGGACTCCCCGTCGGCCGTGGGGCCGGAACTGCCGGCCGGCACCATGCTGCCGCCGCGCACCGAGCGTTTCGAGGGCCCGCTGCCGATCGTCGAACTCGACGGCGCGCCCGGGGAGGCCTACCGGTTCGGCTACGGCGTGATCCAGGATCCCGGCGATGCGCGCGGGGAGTTCCCGTACACGATCTACATCCTTGAGAACACCACGCAGCTCTCGCGCCAGGTCGAGGTGTTCCGCGAGGCGCTGTGGCAGTACCTCGGCGGCGCCGGCCTGATCCTGCTGCTGCTGCAGGGCCTGATCCTGCGCTGGAGCCTGCTGCCGTTGCGGCGCGTGATCGAGGAGCTCAAGCGCGTGCAGCGCGGCCTGGCCTCGCGCATGAGCGAGCGCCACCCGCGCGAGCTCGAGCCGCTGACCGAAAGCATCAACGCCTTCATCGAGAGCGAGCGCGAGAACCTGGACCGCCAGCGCAACACGCTGGCCGACCTCGCCCACAGCCTGAAGACACCGCTGGCGGTGCTGCGCGCGCGCCTGGAGGACCAAGCGCCCGAGGCGGAGTTGCGCGAGGAGGTCGACCACCAGCTGCGGAGAATGGGCGACCTGGTGTCCTACCAGCTCGCACGCGCGGCGTCGGCCGGCCACGCATTGTTTGCCGCGCCGATCGCGATCGAACCGCATGCCGAACAGATCGTGCGCGGGCTGGAAAAGGTGTACGCGTCCAAGGGCGTGCTGTGCGAGTTCGAGCTGGCCGAAGGCGTGCAGTTCCACGGCGAGCCGGGGGACCTGCAGGAGCTGCTCGGCAACCTGTTGGAGAACGCGTTCAAGTGGGCGCGCTCGCGCGTGCTGCTGACCGTGCGGCCCGGCGAAGTCGCCGGCAACCGCCGGCCGGGGCTGCTGATCGCGGTCGACGACGACGGTCCGGGCATCCCCGAGGAAAAGATCGCGTTGATCCTGCAGCGTGGCGTGCGTGGCGACGAGCGCGTGCAGGGCCACGGCATCGGGCTGGCGATCGTGCAGGACATCGTGCGCGGCTATCGCGGCACGCTGGATGTGTGCCCGTCGGAGGAACTGGGTGGCGCGCGCTTCGAGGTGAAGCTGCCGCCGGGGCTCTAGGCGCAGGCCGTCGCGTCAGCCGCGCGCGAGTGGCGATTCACCGTAGAAGCGATGCAGGTGGTCGGCCACGTCCGGCATCGTCTCGCGCAACAGCGCCGGGTCGCTGAAGTGGTACTCGGTGGCGACTGCGAAGAACTCCTCGGGTGCCTCGGCGGCATAGCCGTCGATGGCGGTGTCGCGACCGGCATCCACCTGCGCGGCCAGCGCGTCGAACGCACGCTGGAAGTCGGCCGCCCACTGCTTCTGCCACGGACGCGGCAGCGGCGGCGTGCCGTCCAGGACGCCGTCGAGGGCGTCGATCTTGTGCGCCATCTCATGCGTGGCCACGCAGAAGCCGGCGGTCGGGTCCTCGCAGTCGGCCATCACGTCGGTCCAGGACAGCACCAGCGGCCCGGCCTGCCAGGCCTCGCCGATGAGTTCGTCCTCCCACTCGTGCATCACGCCGGCCGCGTCGACATGCGTGCGGTTCACGCGGAACGCGTCGGGATAGACGATCAGCTGCGACCAGCCGCGCAGGCCGGCCTCACCGAACTCCAGCAGCGGCAGGCAGCACAGGGCCGCGAGCATGCAGCGCCGGGTGGCATCCAGCTGCAACCCGCCGATCGGGGTGATGGTCTTCTCGTGCAGGAACCGCGCGGCCAGGGTACGCAGGCGCGCATCGCGCTCGGCGTCCAGCGGGCGCAGCCACGGCAGCGCGTCGCGCGCGCCACGCCACACGGCGGGGTCGATCGGATCGGGTGTGCCGCGCAGGCGTTTGAGCAGGTCGAACAAGCGCTACCGCCGTACTGGGATCAGCGGAACATCCCCGGCAGGAAGCTGTGCCAACGCGGAGACTGCAGGCGGCCGCCGGTCGGGGCATCCCCGTGCACGCTCGGACGGGCCTTGGTCTCGCGCGCGGGCCGTGCGTCCGCGCGGACCGCGGTCGAAGGCTTGCGGGCCGTGGCTTCGGAGGGGGCCTCGTCACACGCGCCGCTGCCGGGCGTGCTGTGCTTGACCTCGCGGGCGCCGGCAACCGAGGCGCCCGTAACGACCACGGCGCACACGACCGGCAGGATCAGGCGGCGGATTCGGGTCATTTTCGGGTCCTCGGCGGTGGGCGGAGTCCGGCCAGTCCCGGACTATAACGCGATTCGGCGGGCGGCCGTGGCGACCGGCCGTCGCCTGCGTGTCCCCACAGGGATGCGGCACGGCGGCCAAGGGTTGCACTGCTGCAGGGCAGCATGGACGGCGCGCGGGATCGGGCAGACTCCGGGCGGTCCATCCGCGCCCATCCAGACAGGCTGACGAGCCCGTGCCAGAGACCACCCTCACCGCACCCGCCCTTCGTCGGGCCCTGATTGCCGGTGCCAGGCGCGTCATTGCCGGCCGCGACCGCCTCAACCGGATCAACGTCTTCCCGGTGGCCGACGGCGACACCGGCACCAACCTCGCCCAGACCTTGGCCGCCCTGCTGGACGGTGCGCTGCGCGAGCGCAACGGCCACGTCGGCCGCCTGCTGCAACGCGTCGGCGACGATGCCATCGATGGCGCCCGCGGCAATTCCGGCGCGATCCTCGCGCAGTTCCTCCAGGGCGTGGCCGAGGCCGCGCCCCATGCCGACGTACTCGACGGCCCGACCCTGGCGGCCGCCATCCGCCAGGGCGCCGCCAGTGCCCGGGGAGCACTGGCCCAACCCGTTGAGGGCACCATACTCAGTGTCATCGATGCCTTTGCGCATGCAATGGAGACGCAGCGCGGTCCGGGCGATGCCCGGCTGGGCTTCGACGGCGCACTGGACCATGCACGCCGGGCGCTGGCGGACACGCCCCGGCAGATGGCACTGCTGCAGCGCGCAGGCGTCGTGGATGCCGGCGCGCAGGGGTTCGTCGACCTGCTGGAGGGCATCGCCGAGTTCATCGAGGGCGGCCCGCGCGCGCTGCGCATGCATGGCGCACCGGCGGCGGCCAACGACGGCGGCGTGCATTTGCACGGCGAGGACATGCACGAGGCGTTCGACCCGGCGCGGCGCTGGTGCACGGAGTGCCTGGTGCTGGGTGAGGGCATCGACCGTGACCGGCTCCGCACGACGTTGCAGGGGCTGGATGCGGACTCGCTGGTGGTGGCCGGCAGCGCCAGTCGGGTGCGCGTGCACGGCCATGTCGCCGCGCCGCAGTCGCTGTACGACGCCTGCGCCGTGTTCGGCCGGGTCGAGGGCATGAAGGCCGACGACATGCTGCGCCAGCAGCGCAGCGCCGCAACCCGGCAACCGGTGGCGGTGGTGGTCGACACCGCCGCGGACCTGCCGGCCGACATCGCCGACGCGCTCGTGGTGCACGAAGTGCCGGTGCGGGTGGCGGTCGACGGCCGCGACTACCTCGACAAGGTCGGGCTGGCGACGGCCGACTTCTATCGGCGCATGCACGACGGTACGTCCGCCGGCGCGCCGTTGCCGACCACGAGCCAGCCGCCGCCGGGGGATTTCAGGCGCATGTTCGAGTGCCTGCGCTCGCACCACGCCGATGTCGTCTATGTCGGCCTGTCGCGCGCCGTGTCCGGCACACTGCAGTCCGCGGAACACGCCGCCGCGCGGGTGGAGGGCGGACGCGTGCACGTGTTCGACACGCTCAACGCCGCCGGCGGGCAGGCGCTGCTGGCCTGGCGCGCGGCCGAGCTGGCGGTGTCCGGCGCGCATGCAGCGGTGGTCGTGGCCGAACTGGAACGGCTGCGGCCCCTGACACTTACCTGGGCGATGGCCCGCGACATCCGCCACGCGGTGCGCGGCGGTCGTATCCCGGCATGGGCCGCGCCGCTGGTGCGATGGACCGGCCTGACGCCGGTGGCGCGGTTCAAGCCGGACGGTCGGCTGGGGGTGTGCGGCGGTTTGTTCGCGAGGGAACGGGCACCCGAGGCGTTCGCGCGCTACATCGCGCGCCGGTTGCCGGGCGGCATGCGCTGGCGCGTGATCGTGGGGCATTGCGACGCGGCAGGTGACGGCGAGCGGCTGCTGTCCGCATTGCGGTCGTCTTTGGCTATCGAAGCCGGCCACCTGGTCGAAACCGGGCCGGCGATCGGAGCGCATGCCGGGCAGGGCGCGCTGGTGGCATCGGTGCAACCCGCGCCCGCCGCGATTGCCGGTGACGTCAGCCCGCCGAAAGGCAGTGCTTGACCTCGACCACACGGTCCAGCCAGACGTCGTACACGTGCGCCGACTCGGGCGCGTCCATCGCCGGGTCCTCCAGCCGCACCAGCGCGTTCATGCCCTCGCGTCCGGCGGCGTCGACGAAGACCTGCAGCGTGGGCCGGGCGGCCACCGTGCCGCGCACCCGGCGCTCGTCGTCCAGGTGCAACTCGACATGCGCATCGTTGGGCAGCTGAGCGATCAATGCCCGCAACCGGGCGAGATCGGCCTCGGTGGTGTAGACGCATTCGGCGGTGGCGGTCACGGGCGGCCTCCGGAAGTCTCGGGGGAAGCCGGCACGCTACGCGCGTGGCTGCGGGCGGCGGGTGAAGCCATTGCGGCTTCGAAGGCGATGCGATGGCGATTGCGCGGCGCGGCGGCGACGGCCAGAGTGACGGCCCGACCCGACGCCCCGATGCCCTGAACCCCGGCCATGGAACCGCGCGCCGCCATCCACCTGCTGCTGCACGTCGCCGTGCCCGCGCTGCTGGCGTGGACGCTGTACCGCGACCGGTTCTGGAAGGCGTTCATGCTGATGCAGTTGGCCTGGTTGATCGACTTGGATCACCTGCTGGCCGACCCCGTCTACGCGCCGGGACGGTGCAGCATCGGCTTCCATCCGCTGCACACAGCCCCCGCCATCGGCGTCTATGCGTTGCTCACGCTGCCCCGGCGGACGCGCGTCGTGGGCATCGGGCTGCTCATCCACATCGGGCTGGACGCACTGGATTGCCTGCTGATGCATGCCTGAAGCGCAGGCGCGGCTGCATGAATCCTTCGCGCCGCGACTGCGCGGCCGTAACAAGCGCCCGCCTAGTGTCGTGGCTCCCCTTACGCGAAGGAGCTTCCATGTCGACCACGCCGATGCCGCGCATCCCCGCCAACGCCCTGGTCATGGTGGCCGACGGCAACGGTGCCCGCCTGTTCCGCAACGCCGGCACCGATTTCCGCCTGTCGCTGCACCAGGACGGCGTGCTGGAGCCGACGGACATCAATGACGACGGCCCCTCGGGCGTGATGCCGCCAGAGTCGGGCATGCGGATCGACGAAGCGACCTTCGCCAAGCAGCTGGCCCACCGCCTCAACGAAGGTGCGTTGCGGCAGGAGTACGACCACGTGGTGCTCGTGGCCGACCCGCGCACCCTCGGCCAGATGCGGCCGCTGCTGCACAAGGAGGTCGGCCAGCGGATGGTCGCGGAAGTCTCCAAGACGTTGACGCGTTCACCGCTGCCGGACATCGAGCGCGCGCTGTCGGCGTCGTGATGCCGGGGTTGCCCATGCGTCCGGAGGCGCGCCATGGAGCCGGCTGACTGGCTGGGCTGGGCCGCCTCGGCGGTGCTGCTCGCCACGCTCGGCCGGCAGGTCTACAAGGAGTGGAAGGAGCGCCGTACCGACGGCCTCTCGCAGTGGCTGTTCGTTGGCCAGCTCACCGCCAGCACGGGTTTCACGATCTACAGCTGGCTGGTCGGCAACTGGGTGTTCGTCGTCACCAACCTGGCATTGCTGGTGACGGCGATCGCGGGCCAGCTGATCTACCGGCGCAACCGCCGGCTGGCCGCCCGCGAAGGCGGCTGATCGGCTGCCCGCGAACGCGCTTGAACTACCCGGGCTGGCGACGCCGGCATCACGACACGCCCGGCATGCTCGGCCGCCCGCCCCGCGACGCATCCCGGAGTCCCCATGGCCCGTCCCGTCTGGTCCGGCACCCTCTCCTTCGGCCTGCTCAACATCCCGGTGTCGCTGATGTCCGGTGAGCGGCGCACGGACATCTCGTTCCGCATGCTCGACTCGCGCAACAACACCCCGATCCGCTACGAGCGGGTCAATGCCGAGACGGGCGAGGAGGTGGCGTGGAAGGACATCGTCAAGGCGTTCGAGTACGACAAGGGCAGCTACGTCGTGCTCGAGCCCGGTGACATCAAGTCGGCCGCGCCCGAGAGCCACGGCGCGATCGAGGTCGAGGCGTTCGTCGAACGCGAAGCGGTCGGCCCGCAGTACTTCGAGAAACCCTACGTGCTGGTGCCGGCCAAGAAGGCCGAGAAGGGCTACGTGCTGCTGCGCGAATCGCTTGCCCGCACCGGCAAGGTGGGCGTGGCGCGCGTCGTGATCCGCACCCGCGAACACCTGTGCGCCATCGTGCCGTGCGGGCACGCGCTTATGCTGTTGATGATGCGCTACCCGCAGGAGCTGGTGGACGTGGACGAGTACCGCATCCCGGAAGGCGCCAAGGGTGATTACCGCATCACCGACAAGGAGCTGAAGTTCTCCGAGCAGCTGATCGACTCGATGACCAGCGAGTGGGACCCGGAGCAGTACCGCGATGAATTCCGCGAGCGGCTGCAGGACGTCATCCAGAAGCGGATGAAGGCCAAGGGCGTGGTCGAGCGCGAGGACGAAGAGCCCGAAGTCGCCGAGGACGCAACGACCAACGTGGTCGATTTCATGGCGCTGCTGCAGCAATCGATCGACCGCAACACGCGCACGCCGGCGAAGAAGACCGCATCCAAGACCACCAAGGCCGCCAAGTCGACGAAGACGAAGAAAGCAACCAAGAAGGCGGCCAAGAAAGCGACCGGCAAGTCGACAGCGAAGAAGGCGGGCAAGGCCGCCAGCAAGAAGACCGCGTCCCGATCCAAGGCCCGCAAGGCGGCCTGACCCGGGCCGGGCCCCTGCATGAGCCTGCGCGAATACGCCCGCAAGCGCCGCTTCGACGGCACGCCCGAGCCCAGTGGCGAGGGCGCATCGAAGCGGCGTGGCAAGCGGCCGATCTTCGTGGTGCAGCTGCACCATGCGCGTGCGCGCCACTACGACTTCCGGCTGCAGATGGATGGGGCGCTCAAGAGCTGGGCGGTGCCCAAAGGGCCGTCGTTGCGCGTGGGCGAGAAGCGGCTCGCGGTGGAGGTCGAGGACCACCCGCTGGACTACGCCGGCTTCGAGGGCGACATCCCCGAGGGCCACTACGGCGCCGGGCACGTGGACGTGTTCGACCATGGCGTGTGGAGCAGCCAGGGCGACCCGCTGGAAGCGATGGCCGCCGGCAAGCTGGATTTCGTTCTCGAGGGCGCCGTGCTGCGCGGCGGCTGGAAGCTGGTGCGCACCGGCATGCGCGGGGCCAAGCCGCAGTGGCTGCTGATCAAGCGCGACGATGCCGGGGCCATCGATGCCGAGGCCGACGACTTCGTGCCGCCGGACAAGGGCGGGACGGGCCGGTCGCCGCCCAGGCGCGCCTCCAAGGCCAAGGCGAAGTCGCCCTCGACCAGGAAAGCGCCAACGCCGGCGAAGGCTAAGCGGAAGGAGAAGCGCAAGGACTGGGCGGATCGGGCCCGCGCTCTGGACGGCGCGCGCGACTGGCGTGGCCCGCTGCCGCAACCGCAACTGGCCACCCTGAAATCAGCGCCGCCCCCGGGCGACGACTGGCTGCACGAGCTCAAGTGGGACGGCTACCGGATGCTGGCCGACATCGAGCAAGGCCGCGTGCGGCTTCGCTCGCGAAACGGCCTGGACTGGACCGGCGACCACCCCCACATCGTCGCTGCGCTGGAAGCGCTGGGGCTGGACCACGGCTGCCTGGACGGCGAACTGATCGCCATGGACACGGACGGCCGCAGCGACTTCGCCGCGCTCCAGCACACCCTGTCGGGGCGCGACACGGCCACGCTCCGGTACGTCGTCTTCGACCTGCCGGTGCTCGAGCACGTGGACCTGACGCGGACGGCGCTGGTCGACCGCAAAGCGATACTGGAACAGCTGCTGGCCGACGCCGATGCCAGCGCGGCCGCCTACAGCCAGCACATCGTCGGCCACGGCGCGCGCGTGTTCGAGGCCAGCGGCGGGCAGGGCATGGAAGGCATCATCAGCAAGGCGGTGGATGCGCCCTACACGCCGGGGCGTTCAGCCACGTGGCTGAAGATCAAGCACTCGGAGGCCGACGAGTTCGTGGTCGTCGGCTACACCGCGCCCAAGGGCTCGCGCCGCGGTTTCGGCTCGCTGTTGCTGGCGACGTTCGACCAGGGGCGCATCCGCTACGTCGGCCGCGTCGGTACCGGCTTCAACGATGCGCTGCTGCGGCGGCTGGGCGACCGCCTGCGCCGCGACCAGCGCAAGGCGGCGGTGCTGGAGCTGCCGTCGCACGTGCCGTTCAAGGCCGGTGACGTGCACTGGGTGGAACCGGCGGTGGTGGTGGAAGTGGCCTACCGCGGCTGGGGCAAGGAAGGCCTGCTGCGGCATGCCAGCTTCATGCGCATCCGCGATGACAAGGGAGTACGCGACGTGGGCGAGCAAGCGACAACCGAAGACGCCACCACCATCAGCAGCCCGGGGCGCGTGGTGTACCCGGCGCTCAAGCTGACCAAGCAGGACGTGGCCGACTACTACCGCGCCATCGCGCCGCACCTGCTGCCCGAGGTCGTCAACCGGCCGCTGTCGCTGCTGCGTTGCCCCGACGGCGTGGAAGGCACGTGCTTCTTCCAGAAGCACCATGCCGACGCGCTGGGCGGCAGCGTCCACGCCACGCCGATCCGCGAGAAGGACGGCGGCAACGACGACTACCTGTTCATCGACGACCTCGCCGGGCTGATGGACCTGGTGCAGATGAACACCCTGGAGCTGCACCCGTGGGGCGCGCGCGTGGGCGATGTCGAGCATCCCGACCGGCTGGTGTTCGATCTGGACCCGGGCGAAGGGGTGGCCTGGAAGGCGATCGTCGCGGGCGCGCGCGACATCCGCGACAAGCTCGAGCAGGCGGGGCTGGCCAGCTTCGTGCGGCTGTCGGGCGGCAAGGGGTTGCACGTGGTGGCGCCCATCCAGCGCGGGCCGACGTGGACGCAGGTGCGCGACTTCTGCGAGGCCTTCGCCGATGCGATGGCGACCCACCAGCCGACGCGCTACGTGGCCACGGCCAGCAAGGCCAAGCGCAAGGGCGTGATCTTCATCGACTGGCTGCGCAACGGCCGCGGGGCCACCAGTGTCGCCAGCTGGTCGCTGCGGGCGCGCAAGGAAGCGGGCGTGGCGGTGCCGCTGCGCTGGTCGGAACTGGGGCGGACGCGCTCGGGTTCCGACTATCCGATGGCGCGCGCCCTGCAGCGGGCAGCGCGCCTCAAGGGCGAGGTCTGGGAGGGGTGGGACGCCGCCACGCGGCAGGCGCTGCCGGACTTCGGCTAGGACGACGGACGCGGTAGGGCCACGCTGCGGTCAGGTCGTCTCGTGCGCGCTCAGCCAGCCACAGTGGACGAGAAGGGCGACGGCATCCCAGGCGGGCTCGTGCGACGCGCACAGCCGCGGCCATCCTGCGGCCAGCTTCGGGCGCACGTCCTCCCAGCTGCAGTCGCCGTAATGGCGACGCGCTTCAACGCCGTAGGTGAGGGCAAGGGATTCGATGTCCCGCGACACGGTGGCCGTATCCGTCGGCGACACGCTGTCAACACGATGCGCAATCATCATGCCAGTGCTCCAGTGTCGAGCTCCCCCTGCCGGAACGACTCTACCCCGCGCGCGTTAAGGAGTGGTTACCCGACGGGCGTACCGACGACGGGCGGTCGCATCGCGGCCACGCGGCTCGCGTCGACTGGGGAACGGGTCGATTGGCGGGTGGGGATGTAGCCGGTTACACGGGCCGGCGAGGGTCCGATGAACCGTTCACGACGCGCCGGCGCTGCGCCGATGTGCGGCAAGGTGCGGACGGCCGGATTGCCGCGGTTGCGTGAACACCGGCGGACTGCCTTCACGCGACCGCACGCACACGCTGCCCAGCATCGGGTGTCCATGGTTCCGAGGCCGTGCATGCGCCCCATTCCCCGAGCCCCTTCCCTCCGTTGCCCTCCCCGCCGGCCGCAGGCATCCGCCATGCGGCCTTGTCATGCGCGGGAGGTGTCGGCATGAGCACCAAGGACCCGTCACCGACCGGGGCGCAGCCGCGCGGGCCCCGCGTGATGCGCGCGGTGCTGTTGTTCGCGGTCGGCCTGCTGGCCGGCGCCAACCTGCTGTATTTCGCGATGACCCGTGACACGCCGCCGGCGACGTATCCGGCGGTGCAGCGCTCCACGCCCGATACGGCGCCGGGCGCTACACCACCGGCCGGACAGCGCGCGTCGCGAGGGGATGGCGTCGCGGCCGCCCCCGTGCGTCCCGATCCGGTGCCCGTCCCGGATGCGTCGATCTCGCCGCCGCCGCTACCCGAGGTGTCGACCACCGACACCGTGCCGCGTCCGGCACCGCCCGCGCGCTCGGTGATGCGCACCGTGGGGCCCTCGGGATTGCTCATCCCGGTGCAGGGGATCGCCGTCAACGCGCTGCTGGACACCTTCAACGACGCGCGCGGGCAGAGCCGCGTCCACGACGCCATCGACATCATGGCGCCCCGCGGCACCCCGGTACTCGCCGCGGCCGACGGCACGGTCGAGAAGCTCTTCACCAGCGATGCCGGCGGGCTGACGATCTACCAGTTCGAGCCCAGTGGCCGCTACGCGTACTACTACGCCCACCTGGATCGCTATGCGGCCGGCCTGGACGAGGGCGACACGCTCCGGCGGGGCCAGGTGATCGGGTACGTGGGCAGCACCGGCAACGCCAGCGAGGACGCGCCGCACCTGCACTTCGCCATCTTCCTGCTGGGCCCGGAAAAGCGGTGGTGGGAGGGCAGTGCCATCAACCCGTACCCGCTGCTGGGCGGCCGTTGACGGTGGAGCGCTACGCCGACCGGGGCGGGTCCTCGGGCGTGGCGGCATACCGGATCGAAGCCGATGCGCTGGTCGTGCGGTTCAAGGACGGCGCCACCTATCGTTACTCCGTCGCCTCCTGCGGCGCCGGGGCCATCGCCGACATGCAGTGGCTGGCCGAAGCCGGGCGTGGCTTGAATAGCTACATCAACCGGCACGTGCACGACCGCTTCGACGCGCGCCTGGCCCCGCCCGACGACTGACGGGCGGGGCCGGCGTGCCGGAACCGATCAGCGGATGCGGCGCGAGACCAGGTAGAACGCGAGGTTGCCCAGGCCGGTCACGCCCAGCAGCACGGCGATCACGCCTGGGGTCACGTCGTCCCAGCCGAAGCCTTCGATCAGGGCGAAGCCCAGGGCCAGCGCGGTCAGCACGATGCCCCAGCGCAGCGAGGCATGGCGCCGGTGCTGCTCCTCGCCGGCGAGCATGGCGCGCACCAGGTCCTCAGAACCGTTGCTGGCGATCAGCTTGCTGCGCACGCGGGCGTCGACCACGGCCTTGATGGCGTAGGCGATGCAGACGAACAGGGTGATGGGGATCAGGACTTCGAGGTTCATGGCGGGGTCTCGGACAGGCGCGGGATGCGACTTGGGGCAAGGGATACGGGATAGCCGCCACCGGTTGCAGGCGCCGGACGGGGTCGAGTCGACCGGACTTGCAACCGATCCGCCGGTGGGCGTATCCACTGCGTCGATGGCCATTCGTATCCCACCCCGCCAGCCGCACCGGTACCACGCGTGAGCGAGGACCGCGCCCTCGTCGAGGACGTGCTGGCGGGGCGCGCCGGCGCGTTCGAGCGCCTGGTGCGCCAGTATCAGGGTCTGTGCTGGCACATCATCGACCGCATGGTCAGGCACCCGGACGACACCCGCGAGCTGTGCCAGGAGGCGTTCCTGCGGGTGCACCAGTGCCTGCACCAGTACCGGTTCGAGAGCGCGCTGAAGTCGTGGATCGGGCAGGTGGCGTACTCGGTGGCCAAGCGGCACCTGGAGCGCAAACGGATCCCCATCGTCGAACCCGTGGCCGGCGACGACGACGGCGAGGTGTTTTCGCCGATGGACACCGTGAGCGACGGCTTCGACCTGGAGGCGGCCACCGCCGACGACGAGATGGCGGCGCTGCTGCACGCGCAGATCGAGGCGCTGCCACCGTTGCAGCGCACGCTGTTGACGCTGTATCACCTGGAGGAGGTGCCGATCGTGGAGATCGCCCGCATGACCGGCATCGCCGAGGGCACCATCAAGAGCCACCTGTTCCGAAGCCGCGCGCTGTTGCGCGAGCGGCTGCAGGCACGCATGGGAGCACACGCATGAACCACGACGACCGCGACTCTCCAACCCCGAAAGGCGCCGGCATCGACCCGCGCGAGTGGGAGGCGCAGGAGCGCGCGCTGCGCGCCGAACGGCTGAAGCTCGACGCCGGCCACGGCGATGCGCGCACCGCGCAGTACCGCGTGATCGCCCGTGCCCTGCGCCAGCCGCCGGTGTCCCCGATGCCGGACGACTTCGCCGCGCAGGTCGCCGCGCGCGTGGCGGGCGCGCCGCGCCTGGACGAGCGTGTCGAGGCGTGGCTGCAACGGCTGCTGTCGGGGCTGCTGGCGGTCGTGGCCGCCGGCGCCCTGGCGATGTACGGGCCGCAGTGGATGCCTGCGTTCACCGGCCTGCTGCCTGACGGTGCGGGCGCTGTGACGGGCTGGGCCGGCGCGGTCGCGTTGTGCGCGGCGATGACGTGGGGACTGCAGCACCTGCGCCGCGACGACGGCGCAGGCGGCGTGCCCGGCTGAGTCAGGCCGCGTCCAGCGCCTGCGCGCGCTGGAATGCCTCGCGCGCCTGCAGCCGGTCGAGGTAGGCGCCGATCGCCGGGCTTTCCGGCACCAGCTTGAACACGCGCACCGTCCAGTTGAGCAGGCTGCCGACCTGGACATCGGCCGCGGTGAACGTATCGCCGGTGACGTAGTCGTGAGCGGCCAGCGTGCGCTCCACGTGCGCCAGCATGTCCTCGAACGTGCCGAACGACACCGTGCGCGCGTCGTATTGCCACTTGTTGAAGCGCGCGGCGATGCTGGGGTCCATCACCGCATCGCTGTAGGCCAGCCAGCTCAGATAAGGCCCACGGCGCGGGTCGCCGATGGCCGGTGCGAGGCCGGCCTTCGGGAACGCATCGCACAGGTAGATCGTGATCGCCGAGCGTTCGGTCACGGTGACGCCGTCATGCACGATCGCCGGCACCTTCTTGTGTGGTTGGACCGCGCGGTACGTATCCGGAACGCCGCCTTCGGCGCGCAGGTCGACGCGCTCGACCGTGTAGTCGACACCCAGTTCTTCCAGCAGCCAGCGCACGCTGGAGGAGCGGGTCTGCGGGCAGTGGTGGAAGGTCAGCATGGGTGGCTCCGGTCGGGTGTGGTTGCCGGATTGTAGGTGGGGATGAGGAGTTCATCGCTTGAAAGGCACCCCCTCCCAACCTCCCCTTGCAGGCAGGGGGAGGGGATCAGCGCTCCCTCCCCTGCGCGCAGGGGAGGGTTGGGGAGGGGTGCTGTTGCAGGGACATACCCCCCACCCCCTCAATCCAGCAACGGCTCCAGCGCCGGCCACACATGCTCGAGCAGCTTCGGCTGCGCCGAGGCCACCGGGTGCAGGTTGTCGCCCTGGAAAGCGGCCTCGTCCAGCGCGATGGGCTCGAGCAGGAACGGCAGCAGCGCGGCATCGAAGCGCTCGGCCAATTCGGTGTAGTTGCCTTCGAACGCGCGCGTGTACTCGGCCCCCAGGTTCGGCGGCATGCGCATGCCGACCAGCAGCACCTCCGCGCCCGCGCCGTGTGCCGCGCCCATCATCCACGCCAGGTTGATGCGGGTCTGCAGCGTCGGCAGTCCGCGCAGGCCGTCGTTGGCGCCCAGCTCGATCACCACCACGTCCGGCCGGTGCCGGCGCAGTTCGCCGACGATGCGCGAGGCGCCGCCGGCGGTGGTCTCGCCGCTGACGCTGGCATTGACCACGCGCCACTCCGGGTGCTCGCGCGACAGCCGCTGGCCCAGCAGGGCCACCCAGCCCTCCGATGCCCGCAGGCCGTAGGCCGCCGACAGCGAGTCGCCCATCACCAGCACCGTGCGCTGGCCGGCGGGCAGGGCGCGCGCGGCCGCGCTGGACTGCGCCAGGGCCGGCAATGCCATCGCACCCGCCAGCACCAGCAAACCGATGGCACATTGAACCCGGCGGCGCCATGCCGCATATCTGGACGTCATCTTTCCGTATCTCCGTTCATCGTGCGGCGCCTGACCCACCGGGCCGCCAGGATCCGCAGCTTGCCCGCAGCCCGGGCCTGCGTGTCAACCGTCGATGCAACATCCCTTTCCAGCAGAGACCCCATGGCCGACCGACCCGATCCGACCTCACGTCCGCAGCAACGCGCTGCACACCCGGCCCTGCACGTGGACGGCCTCGGCAAGCGCGTCACCTTGCCCTCCGGCGAACTGACGATCCTCGATGGCCTGACCTTCGACATCGCCCACGGCGACACCGTGGCGATCGTGGGCGCGTCGGGCTCGGGCAAGAGCACGCTGCTGTCGCTGATGGCCGGGCTCGACACGCCCAGCGACGGGCGCGTGGTGCTGGACGGCACCGTGCTGTCGTCTCTGGACGAGGACGGCCGCGCGAAGGTGCGCGGCGAGCGCGTCGGATTCGTGTTCCAGAACTTCCAGTTGCTGCCCTCGCTCACTGCACTGGAGAACGTGATGCTGCCGCTGGAGCTGCGTGGCGATGGCGATGTCGAAGCGCCGGCGCGCGCGATCCTCGAGCAGGTCGGACTGGGCGAGCGCCTGGGCCACTACCCGCGCCAGCTCTCGGGCGGGGAGCAGCAGCGCGTGGCGCTGGCGCGCGCGTTCGTGACGCGGCCCTCGCTGCTGTTCGCCGACGAACCCACCGGTAACCTCGACACCCACACCGGGCAGGCGATCATCGAACTGCTGTTCGAGCTCAACCGCGCCGCCGGCACCACGCTGGTGCTGGTGACCCATGACGACCACCTCGCCGTGCGCTGCCGCCACCGGCTGCGGCTGGACAGCGGCCGGCTGGTCGAAGACGAGCGCCAAGCGGCATGAGCGCGCCTGCGACTTCCATGCTCGCCACGCCGTCGCCCGTAACGATCGGACCGCGCGGCATCGCCGCGCTGGCCTGGCGCCAGTTGCGGCGCGACCTGGCCGCGGGCGACGTGCGCATCCTGCTGGCAGCACTGGTCTTGGCGGTGGTCGCGGTGACCGCGGTGGGCTTCGTCACCGACCGCGCCGAGCGCGCGCTGGCCATCGAGGCCAACCGGTTGCTGGGCGGTGACGCGGTGGTGCGCGGCAACGCGCCTCCGCCCGACGAGATCGATGCCGCCGCCGACGCGCCCGGCCTGCAGCGCACGCGCACGGTCGAACTCGACAGCATGATCCGCGTCGGCGAAGGCGAGACCGCCAACCTGCGACTGGGCGACCTGCGCGCGCTGGGTGAGGGCTTTCCGCTGCGCGGCCAGTTCACCGTGATCGATGAGGTCGGCGGCGCGCCGCAGGCGGCCGGCGGCATCCCCGCGCCGGGCACGCTGTGGATGAGCCAGGCCGGGGCTGAAACCCTGCGTGCGCGCATCGGCGACACGGTCGGCATAGGCGAGTCGCAGTTGCGGTTGGCGGCATTGGTGACGCAGGAGCCGGACGCCGCGCTGGACTACTTCAACGTCGCGCCCAAGGTGTTCCTCAACTTCGCCGACCTGGAGGCGACCGGGCTGGTGCAGGAAGGCAGCCGTCTGCGCCACCGGCTGGTGGTGGCCGGCGACAGCAACGCGGTGGAGCAGTTCGTCGCCGTGGCCCGCGACAACCTGGGCCGTGGCCAGCGGCTGGAGACCATCGAGGACGCGCGGCCGGAGATCCGTTCCGCGCTGGATCGCGCCGGCCGCTTCCTCGGCCTCGCCGCGCTCGTCTCGGTGGTGTTGGCGGCGGTGGCCGTCGCCATGGCCGCGCGCCGCCACAGCGAGCGCCACCTGTCGGGCACGGCGGTGATGCGCTGCCTGGGTGCCAGCCAGCGCACGCTGGTCGGCGTTCACGTGGGCGAGCTGCTGCTGCTCGGGCTGCTGGCCAGCACGGTCGGCGTGGCGATTGCCTTCGCCCTCCAATGGGTGATCGGCGGCTGGCTGGAAAGTGCGCTGGCGCTGTCGATCCCCGCCGCCGGCCCGGTGCCGGCCCTGCAGGGCTACGCCGTCGGGCTGGTGGTGCTGATGGCGTTCGGCGCGCCGCCGGTGTTGGCGCTGCGCCGCGTGCCGGCATTGCGCGTGCTGCGCCGCGACCTCGACCCCACCGAGCCCAGTGCATGGGCGGTGGCCGCGGTCGGCCTGGGCGGACTGGCGGCGCTGCTGTGGTGGAAGGCCGGTTCGCCCGAGCTGGCCACGGCGATGTTGATCGGCATCGTCGCCACCTTGGCCGTGCTGTCGCTGCTGGCGTGGGGGCTGATCGCGCTGGTGCGCCGGCTGCGCACGCGCCTGCGCGGCAGCCTGCGGTACGGGCTGGCCAACGTCAGCCGCCGCGCCGGCACCAGCGTCGCGCAGATCGCCGCGCTCGGGCTCGGGCTGATGGCGCTGCTGCTGCTGACGTTCGTGCGCACCGACCTGCTGGACCGCTGGCAGCTGGCGCTGTCGGCCGAGGCTCCGAACCGCTTCATCATCAACGTGCAGGACGACCAGGTCGGCGACGTGCGCGGCTTCATCGCCGAGCGCGGCGTGGCCGAGCCGGTGCTGTTCCCGATGATCCGCGCGCGCCTGGCCAGCCACAACGGCGAGGCGGTGACCGGCGAGGACTACGAGGAGGAGGGCGGCCGCGTCCAGCGCCGCGCCGACCGCGAGTTCAACCTGTCGGTGGTCGATGCGCTGCGCGAGGACAACGAGGTGGTCGCGGGCGAGTTCTGGGGCGCGACGCCGCCGGCGTCGCCGGAGCTGTCGATCGAGGAGGACTTCGCCGAGTCGCTGGGCTGGAAGATCGGCGACACGGTCGGCTTCGATATCGCCGGGCAGCCGTTCGAAGGCACCGTCACCAGCCTGCGCAGCGTCGACTGGGAAAGCTTCCAGCCCAACTTCTTCGTCGTCGCCTCGCCCGGGTCGCTGGACGGGTTCGCCGCCAGCCACATCACCGCGGTGCACGTGCCGGCCACCGATACCGGGTTCACCGGCGCGCTGGTGGAGCGGTTCCCGAACCTGTCGGTGATCGACATCGATGCCGTGCTCAACCAGGTGCGCAGCACCGCCGACCAGGTCTCGACCGTGGTCGAGGTGGTGTTCTATTTCTCGCTGGTGGCCGGGCTGCTGGTGCTGATGGCCGCGGTGAGCGCCAGCCAGGACGAGCGCCTGCTGGAGGGCGGCGTGATGCGCGTGCTCGGCGGCAGCCGGCGCCAGTTGCGGTTGGCGCAGGCGTCGGAGTTCGCGGCGATCGGCCTGCTGTCGGGGCTGGTGGCCGCGATCGCCGCGTCGGTGCTGGCGGGCGTCGTGGCGACGCAGGTGTTCGACCTGCCGTGGCAGGCCAACTGGGCGATGGCCGCGGTCGGCGGCGCGCTGGGCGTGGTGGCCGCGCTGGCGGCGGGGCTGTTCGCCACGCGCCGCGTGCTGGATGCGCCGCCGTCGGTCACCCTGCGCGAGCTGCAGGGCTGATCCGCTGACGGCTTGGAACCGGCGTCAGCCGACGCCGGTCAGGGCCGCCTGCAACTGGTCGACGCCGTAAGGCTTCTGCAGGCAGGCATCGGCGACCGAACCACCGGCCAGCGCCGCCGCATCGTCGCCGGTCGCCAGCACCACGCGCAACGAGGGTTGGCGCTGGCGCGCCTGTCTGGCCAGTTCGACGCCGTGCATGTCGGGCAGGTGCACATCGGTCAGCAGCACGTCGCCGCCGCCGTCCAGCGCACGCAACGCATCGTCGGCGGTGGCGACCGCGTGCACCTCGTGCCCCAGCCGTGCCAGCAGTTGTGCGGTGGTGCGGCGGCTGTCGTCGTCATCCTCCACGAACACCACGCGCAGGCCGCCGGCCTCCACGTGTGGGTGCAGCGGTGGCTCATCGGGCGTGTCGGTGCGCGCCGACTCGATCGCGGCCGCCGCGGGTGGCGGATCGGACGCCGGCGCGCCGGGCCGCTCCAGCGACTGCCGCAGCCGGCGGGCCAGGTCCTCGCGGCGGTAGGGTTTGCCCAGCAGCTCCACGCCCGGGTCGAGCCGGCCGCCATGGAACACCACGTCCTCGGTGTAGCCGGAGGTGAACAGCACGGCCACGTCCGGCAGCAGCGTGCGCGCGCGGCGCGCCAGCTCCGGGCTCTGCACCGCGCCCGGCATGACCACGTCGGTGAACACCAGGTCCACCCGCATGCCGGCCTCCAGCAGGTCCAGCGCCGACTGCGCGTCGGCGGCCTGCACCACGCGGTACCCCAGCGAGCGCACGGTCTCGACCACGCTCTCGCGCACCGCGGCGTCGTCCTCCACCACCAGGACGGTCTCATGGCCGCCGCGCACCGGGCCGGTTTCAGGGTCGACCCACGGCGTGGCGGGCTGGTCGCTGCGCGGCAGGTACACGGTGACGGTGGTGCCTTTGCCGGGCGCGCTGTCGAGCAGCACCTGGCCGCCGGTCTGGCGCACGAAGCCGTACACCATGCTCAGGCCCAGCCCCGTTCCACGGCCCTCTTCCTTGGTCGTGTAGAACGGCTCGAACGCGCGGCGCACCACGTCCTCGGGCATGCCGTGGCCGGTGTCGGCGATGGTGAGTCGCACGTAATCGCCCGGCGCCATCTCCGGGTGCGGCCGCTCGCTGGCACCCACGGTCGTGTTGCAGGCGGTGATGTCCAGGCGCCCGCCGTCCTCCATCGCGTCGCGGGCATTGATCGCCAGGTTGAGCACGGCGTTCTCGAGCTGGTGCGGGTCGGCCTCGATCGTGGACAGCGCCGGCTCGACGTCCACGTGCAGCTCGACACGCTCGCCCAGCGTGCGCCGCAGCAGGTCGTCCAGCCGCCGCAGGCGCTCGCCCAGGTCCAGCACCACCGGCGCCAGCGGCTGCTGCCGCGCGAACGCCAGCAGCTGCGATGCCAGCTTGGCGCCCCGCTGTACCGCGTCCATCGCCGCGTCGACGTGGCGCACGGCATGCGTGGCCTGCCCGATGTCGCCCGCCAGCAGCTGCAGGTTGGCGCCGATCACCTGCAGCACGTTGTTGAAGTCGTGGGCGACGCCGCCGGTCAGCTTGCCGACGGCCTCCATCTTCTGCGCCTGCAGCAATGCGGCCTCGCTCTCCTCCAGTGCGCGGGTGCGCGCCTGCACCAGGTCCTCGAGGTGGTTGCGGTACTGCTCCAACTCGGCCTGCGCCAGGGCCTGCGGGGTGATGTCGTGGCCCTGCACGAAAATGCCGATGACCTCGCCGTCGGCGTCGCGCACCGGCTGGTAGACGAAATCCACGAACACGTCCTCGGTCGCGCCCGGCGTCTCGCTGCCGATCTGCACGCGCATGCCGCGGCCCACGAACGGGCGTCCGGTGGTGAACACCTCGTCCAGCAGCGTGATGTAGCCCTGGTCGACGACCTCCGGCAGCGCCTCGCCCACCGACATACCGACGACGGCGGGCTTGTTGACCAACTTGAGGTAGGCGGCGTTGGCCAGCTCGAACCGGTGCTCCGGCCCGGACAGGTAGGCCATGAAGCCGGGCGCGGCCTCGAACAGGCCGAGCAGGTGCCGGCGCTGGGACTCGAGCGCACGGTTGCTGGCCTGTACGGTCTGCGCGCGACGCAGCACGCCGACCTCGAGCTGGCCGGTACGCGCGGAGCGGTCGTCCCGCCGGCGCCGCTTGAGCTCGGCTTCGAGCCGGTGCAGCTCGGTGACGTCCACGGTGTGTTGCAGGACGTGGTCGATGCGGCCGTCGCTCGTGGCTACGGGCGTATGGGTTGCGCTCCAGAAGCGCTCCTCGAACACCGTGCTGCCGTCGGCGGCGATGTGCGGGATGGAGTAACGGATGACGCTGAGCGTGTGTGGCTGCCCGGTGTCGAAGACATGCTGCAGCGAGTCGCGCAGTTCGCGCACGGCCTCGTGGCCGGGGTCGTCCGGATCATCGGGGTCGCCCGGGAAGGCATCGAACAGCGAGACGCCCATCAGCTCGTCGCGCGTTCGGCCGGTGACCGACAGGTACGTGGCATTCATCCACACGTAGCGGAACTGCCGGTCCAACACCATGTACGGGTTGGGCGAGGCATCCAGCAGCGTGGCGAAATCGATCACGGTCAGCACATCCCCCTGGCGATCCGGACCCGGTGCGGTGTGCGCTCCGGCCGCGCAGGGGCGGTAGGCAGTCCAGCCCGGAATTGTGCGTGATCGGCGTGTGCGTGCGGTCAACGCGATGCGGCGCACCGGTTGACGCCATCGAACGGGAATACACGGATACAGGAAGGGACGGCCCGCGCACGGGCCGTCCCCGGTGGTGCCGCATCGCCGACGAGTGCGCTACGGCACCCGAACGCGGAGCGTGGGGCCGGTCAGGACGCCGGCATCAGCACCCTGTCGACCACGTGGATCACGCCGTTGCTGCTGCGCAGGTCGGCGGTGGTGACATTGGCGGTGTTGCCCTGCGCGTCGGTGACGGTAACCCCGCCGGCCGGGTTGGCCTTGGCCACCAGCTCGCCACCGGCGACGGTGGTCAGGCGGGCCTCGCCGTTGCCGGCCTCGATCTGCTGCGTGAGAGCGGCGGCATCCAGGCTGCCTTCCACCACGTGGTAGGTCAGCACGCCGGTCAGCTCGTCCTTGCTGTCGGGCTCGAGCAGGCCGTCGACGGTGCCGGCGGGCAACGCGTCGAACGCGGCGTTGGTCGGCGCGAACACCGTGTACGGGCCGGGACCCTGCAGCGTCTCGGCCAAGCCGGCCGCCTGCACCGCCGACACCAGCGTGGTGTGGTCGGGCGAGTTGGAGGCATTGGCGACGATGTCCATGTCGGCACCCGGCGCGGCCATCGAATCGTCCGTCATCGGGTCGGGCGTCGTCGCCATCGGGTCGGTGGCCGGGTCGGTCATCGCCGGGTCGGGCGTGGTCGCGGCCATGTCGGCATCGTTGTCATCGGCCGAACATGCAGCCAGGGCGAAGCCCGACATCAGGGCGAGGGTCAGCAGCTTGATCTTCATGGGGTGGACTCCTGTGGGGGAAATCGTGTGGGGAAACCGGAGAGGGTCAACGGCCGCGGGCCGCTGGAGAGGGGCCCGGTGCATGTGGACCCTGTGACGGCTGGAACCTGTGACGTCGCCACGCTACGGAGGTCGGTGTACGAAGGGCGTCCCCGTGGCGTGGGCAAGTCGTTAAACCCGGTGACCTGTGTGGCCTTGCCGGACTGCATCGTGTTGCCTGGAATGCGTCTCCTGTCCGAGTGGAATCTGGCTGGCAGCTACGGACCCCGGACGGCGCGGGATGCGCCGGGGAGGCGCGAACCGCCTGCCGGTTCACGGCGCGTCGTGCTTGGCGATGGCCGCGTGAACAGGCGTATGGCGTCCAGGCGTACCGGGCGAGTTGGTACGCCGGCCGCGGCCGAGGTCCGGTGCTAAGGCGCTGCGAGAGGACGGCCGACGGCACCGCCCGTGGGGTTTCTCCGGGGATCAGGCCTCAGTGCGCCATGCGCTCCGGCTCGGCCTGGAACCGCCGCGGATAATCGCGCTCGGCGGCCACGCGCTCGACTTCGGCATCGTCCAGTCCCGCAGGTGCGTACACCGCGTATGCCACGCGGTCGTCGCGCCGGCCGACATGGTGCAGGCGGTAGCGCGGCTGCCCGCCGCCGGTGTTCTCCGGGTAGTGGCGGGGCGGCTGCGTGCCGTCCAGGTCCAGCTCGCTATTGTCGACGGTGCCGCCGATGAAGAGGGCTCGCATGGGGACTCCTTGCACGTGGGGGTGCGTGCAGGGTGTCGGGGCGACCGTTCCACCGGCATGAAGCGCGCGTTTGCCGGGCGCAAATCCGCGCCTGCGGTTCAGGCCGCCGGAACCGCGGCCCCCGTCAAAGGCCCGGCGTGGCCAACCGGCGGCGCGGACGCAGGTGCAGCCACGCGGTCTGCGCCAGAAGCACGACGGCCATCGCGACCGCGACCCACGCGGCCGTCTCCGCCCCCGGCAGCTCGCCGCGCGACTGCTTCACGTACACCGCCGCCAGGCCCCACAGCGCCGCGGCGACGTAGGCGAGGTGGCCGCGCAGCCGGTGGTTGACCAGCAACAGCAACGCCGTTGCGGCGGCCAGCAGCGCCAGGCTCCAGCCCAGCATCGGTGCCCCTTCGAATACTTCGTAGGCCACCAGCACCTGCGCGGTGTTGAGGAACGCGGCCAGCGACAGCCAGCCTGCATGCAGTGCCAGCGGCGCGGTCGCCCACATGCCCTGTCCCGTCGCCGGCGACGGGTCGCGTGCCAGCACGATGGCGGCGGCCGCGATGCAGGCCAGCGCGCCCCAGATCACCAGCAGCGCCAGGCCGAACCACTGCTGCGAGAA
>MIDV01000091.1:53537-54903 GCA_001830245.1 Lysobacterales bacterium RIFOXYA1_FULL_69_10
CACTGCCACACGCCAAATGCGACGTCCCACGCGAAGATCAGGCCCCAGATCGAGAACGCATAACCCGCCGCCACCAGCAGGGTCGGGTAGCGGTCGGAAATGGTGCCGTTGTCGGGGCCGAACGTGCCGGTGTTGGACAGCCAGGCAATGACCGGCATCAGCACGGCGAACAGGATCACGGCAAGGCGCATGGCGACACTCCGGGGCACGGGACCGCCGCACCCTGCCGGTCACCCCGTGAAGCCGGCGCGCAAGCGCCATGCCGCCGGGGCGCATGGACGGCCGGCGCGTAGAATCCCCGGCCCCGATGTACGAATGGATGACCCGCGCATGCGCGACGCCGACCCCGCGCTCGAAACCCTGATGCTGCCGCTGGCCGACGACCGGTTGGCGTGGCCGGAGGGGGGCGTGCTGTTCCTGCGCGCGCGCGACGGCTGGCCGCTGCATGCCGCGCCGCGCCCGGGCCTGGTCGCCGAGCAGAGCTTCCGGCCCGATGCGCAGGCGCTGGAGGCCTCGGGGATCCCACTGGCCACGCCCGATGATGAGCGCCGCTACCCGCTGGTGATGCTGTTGCCGCCGCGCCAGCGCGACGAATCGCGCGCGCTGATGGCCCGTGCCCTCGCGTCGCTCGCGCCGGGCGGGCGCGTGCTGGCGTGCGTGCCCAACAGCGAGGGCGCGCGCTCGGCCGAGCAGGACCTGGCGGCCATCGCCGGCCCGTTGGAGACCATCAGCAAGAACAAGTGCCGCGTCTTCTGGACGGCGCCGCTCGACGGCCCGGCCGACCCTGCATTGGCGACACGCTGGTTGGCGCTGGACGACGTGCGCACGATTGGCGACGCCCGCTTCGCCAGCCGTCCCGGCGTGTTCGCCTGGGACCGCATCGACCCGGCCTCGCAACTGCTGGCCGAGCACCTGCCCGCCGACCTGTCGGGTCGTGCCGCCGACCTGGGCTCGGGCTTCGGCTACCTCTCGGTGGAGCTGCTCGAGCGCAGCCCGGGCATCAACACGTTGCACCTGTACGAGGCCGAGGCGCGCGCGCTGGAGCTGGCGCGTCGCAACCTCGCGCCGTTCGCGCCGCGCGCCGCGCTCGAGTTCCGCTGGCACGACGTCACCGGCGGCCTGCCGGAGACCTACGACGTCATCGTCAGCAACCCGCCGTTCCACACCCAGGGCCGCGCCGACCGGCCCGACATCGGCCGTCGCTTCATCGCCGTCGCCGCGCAGGCGCTGCGCCCCGGCGGGCGGATGTGGCTGGTCGCCAACCGGCACCTGCCCTATGAGTCGGAGCTGGATGCGAGCTTCGGCGAAGTGCGCACCGTGGCGCAGCGCGACGGCTTCAAGGTGATCGAGGCGGTCAAGGCACTGC
>MIDV01000092.1:0-16523 GCA_001830245.1 Lysobacterales bacterium RIFOXYA1_FULL_69_10
CAAGCTGCCGGCGATGAAGACCGGCGACCGCATCCCGCTGGACCGCATCCACGCCGACCAGCACTTCACCGAGCCGCCGCCGCGGTTCTCGGAAGCATCCTTGGTGAAGGCGCTGGAGGAGTACGGCATCGGCCGGCCGTCCACGTACGCCTCGATCATCGCCACGCTGCTGTTCCGCAAGTACGTCGAACTGGAGAGCCGCCGCTTCCACCCGACCGACGTCGGCCGCGCGGTCAGCAAGTTCCTGGCGGCGCACTTCACCCAGTACGTGGACTACGACTTCACCGCCAAGCTCGAGGACGACCTGGACGCGGTCAGCCGCGGCGAGGAGGCATGGATCCCGCTGATGGAGCGGTTCTGGGACCCGTTCAAGCAGCTGGTCGAGGACAAGAAGGAGTCGCTCGACAAGGTCGATGCCGGCAGCGTGCGCGTGCTGGGCGACGACCCGGCCGGCGGCCGCCAGGTCAGCGCGCGCATCGGCAAGTTCGGGCCGCTGGTGCAGATGGGCACGGTCGAGGACGAGGAAAAGCCCAAGTTCGCCTCGCTCAAGCCGGGGCAGAGCATCTACTCCATCAGCCTGGAAGACGCGCTGGAGCTGTTCAAGCTGCCGCGCACGCTGGGCGAGCACAACGATGAGACGGTGACCGTCGGCATCGGCCGCTTCGGCGCCTTCGCCAAGCGCGGCAGCGTGTACGCCTCGCTCAAGAAGGAGGACGACCCCTACACCATCGAACTGGACCGCGCCGTGGCTCTGATCGAGGAGAAGGAGGAGATCGCCCGCAACCGCATCATCAAGCAGTGGGACGGCAGCGACATCCAGGTGCTCAACGGCCGCTTCGGTCCGTACATCAGCAACGGCCAGCTCAACGGCAAGATCCCCAAGGACCGGGAACCGGCCTCGCTGACGCTGGAAGAAGTCACGAAGCTGCTGGAGGAAACCGGCAAGCCCGCGCGCGGCCGCTTCGGCAAGAAGGCCACCAAGAAGGTGGCCGAGAAGAAGCCGGCGGCCAAGAAGGCGCCTGCGAAGAAGGCCACGAAGAAGGCGGCCAAGAAAACCGCGAAGAAGGCCACCAAGAAAGCCGCCAAGAAAGTGGTGAAGAAGACCGCCAAGAAGAGCACGTCCGACGCCTGATCCGGCGCGACCGTGCCCGGGCGCCGGCGTTGCCTGCCGGCGCTATCCTGTGGCGATGACTGCACATTCCATCGAACACACCGTCTCCGCGCTGCGCCGTAGCGGCGTGGTGGCGTATCCGACCGAGGCCGTCTGGGGCCTGGGCTGCGACCCGCTCGACGAGACCGCGGTGATGCGCCTGCTGGCGCTCAAGCAGCGCACCGTCGACAAGGGCCTGATCCTCGTGGCGGCGAGCGTGGCGCAGCTGGATGGCCTCGTCGACTGGGCCACCTTGCCACCTGAGCGACGCGACGCGGTCGAGGCCGGATGGCCGGGGCCGAACACCTGGATCGTCCCCTGCACCGCTCGCGTGCCCGCATGGATCAGCGGCGGCCACGCCGGCGTCGCGGTGCGGGTCAGCGCGCATCCGGTGGTGGTGGCGCTGTGTACCGCGTTCGGCCGGCCGATCGTATCGACCAGTGCCAACCTCAGCGGCCAACCGCCCGCCTTCACCCGCGAGGCGCTCGATCCCGCATTGCTGTCGCAACTGGACGCGGTGGCACCCGGCGAGACCGGCGGACTCGCGGCGCCTACCGCCATTCGCGACGCGCGTACCGGCGACGTGCTGCGCGCCTGAGCCCTGCGGCGGCGCGTCATGCCGCCGCACCGGTCCGGGCGTAGCATCGCCCCGCGGCCGCCCGCCGGGTGGCGTCGGGAGCAAGGGATGAACACCAGAACGAGGCACGGGCCGGCGATCGCCACCCTCTCGATGCTGCTGTTGGTCGGCTCGACCGCGGGCGCCCAGGAGGCTGCTCCGCCGATGTCACCCGAGCAGCAGGCGATGATGGCCGCCTGGGAAAAGGCCTCGAGCCCGGGCGATGCCCACGCGCGGCTGGCCACCCAGATGGCCGGCACGTGGAACGCGAAGCAGACGGTCTGGATGGACCCCGCCGCGCCGCCGATGACCAGCACCGGCAAAGCGGTGAACACGCCCGTGTTCGGCGGCCGCCATATCCGCATGGACTACACCGGCCAGTTCATGGGCCAGCCGTTCGAAGGGGTCGGCTACACCAGCCACGACAATGTCACGGGGCGCTATGTCAGCACCTGGATGGACAGCATGTCGACCGGCGCGTTCCAGGCCGAAGGCGAGTACGACGCGGCGACCTCCAGCTACACCTTCCGCGGCGAGATGGCCGACCCGATGCGCGACGGCGCCATGACCCCGGTGCGCGAAGTGGTGCGCGTACTCGACAACGACCGCCACGTCATGGAGATGTACGAAACGCATGACGGGCAGGAGCGCAAGACGATGGAGATCGAGTTCACCCGCGCCGACTGAACAACCCGCCGGCGCGGTTCACCCGGGCCGGCGCCGGCGGGTGCAAGATGGCGGCCATGCACCCGCGCCGCCCCACCCCCCGTACCGCTGCCATGCTGGCGCTCGCCGTCACCAGCGGTGCGGTGGCGATTGGCGCGCACCCTCCCGCCGTGGCGCAGTCCGGCGCGGTGACGATCTACCGCTGCACCGACGACCAGGGACGCCTGACGCTGCGCGATACACCGTGCCGGAGCGGCCAGCAGCAGGAATCACGCGAGATGCAGCGTCCGCAGGACCCGCCGCCGCGGCCCGATCCGCAGCCCGTTGCGACGACCGTCGTCGCTCCACCGCCCGCGCCGACGCGCTTCGTCGTGGTCACCCCGCCGCGCCCGATGTACGAATGCGTCACGCCCGATGGCGCGCGCTACACCAGCGACACCGACCAGGGCGACCCGCGCTGGGTGCCGCTGTGGACGGTCGGCTACCCGGTGGTGATCGGCGAGCGTCCGGGGCGCCGCGTCGGTGCGCCACGGCCGCGGCCGCCGGGCGACCGTCCACGTGCGCCCGACCGCTGGCCGCACCACGGCGCCGTGGTCTATCCCGGCGCGGGCACGTGGGTGCGTGATGTCTGCCACCCGCTGCCGCAGTCCGAGGTGTGCGACCGCCTGCGCGAGGAGCGGGCCGGCATCGCGTCGCGCTACAACAGCGCGCTGCAGAGCGAGCGCCGCGTGATCAACACCGAGCGCCGCCGGCTGGATGCGCGCCTGGCCAACGACTGCGGGGCCTGACCGGTGCGCACCTGTCTCCTGGCGATGGCGTCCATCGGTGTGCTCGCGGTGGTCGCGGCCCCCACCGCGCGGGCCGACCTGGTGATCTACCGCTGCACCGACGCGTCCGGCGCGGTGACGGTGCAGAACGACCAGCGCTGCCCCGCCGGCAGCCGCCAGGAGCGCCGCGTGATCGACGACGCGCCGGTCTCGCCTCCGCCACCTCCGCCACCTGCGCCGGCCATCGAGCCCGTCGCCCCGGTGCCAGCGGTAGCCATCGTCGAAGCCGCACCCGAGCCTCCGCCGGTCGAACTTCTGCCGCCTCCGCCACTGTTCCAGTGCCGCACGTGGAACGACGAGCCCTACCTGACCGAGCGCGACACGCCGGCGCGCCGCTGCGCCCCGCTGCGCACGGTCGGGCTGGCCGGCGGCGCGGGCGCCGGCGCCGCCTGCGAGGAGCGTGAGGACCGGTGCGAACCCGTGGCCGACGACGCGCTGTGCGAGCGCTGGCGCGAGCGCCTCCAGAACGCGCAGGGCGCCGAGCGCTTCGGCGTGCCCGCGCGCGAAGGCGAATCGGCCCGCGACGTAGGCAGGGTCGAACAACTGCTCGCGGCGAGCACCTGCGCCGCATCCGGCTGAGGCTCCGGTCCACACTCGAGTGCGTCACGCCGCCTTTCCGCCTACGGCCGCAACGTCGCGAGGCCGTCAAGCCAGAGGCTGGACTCCCGGCGCAACCCGATGACCCCGATGCCCGATTTCGAAGTCCGATTCACGCCGCACCCGGCCGGCCTGCGCGCGCGTGTCACCGGCGAGGGCACCCTGGCCAACACCGTCGGGTACTGGGAGGCCATCGTGGCGCGGCTGCGGGCGCAGCCGGTGCGCGGCCTGCTGGTGGTCGACGAGATGCACGGCCCCCCGCTGGGCGCTGCACAGTGGGAATCACTGGTGGCCACGATGAAAGGCCGAGGCCTGGAACGCGTCCGCATCGCCCATGCCAAGCCGCTGGGCCTGCAGGCGGTGGAACATTGCGAGATTTTCGCGCGCGAGGTCGGGCTGCAGGCGCGCGTATTCGCCGACGAGGCGACCGCCGACCTGTGGCTGCGCTACGGCGAGTCGTGAGTGACCCGCGGAGCCGCTGGATCAGAACCCGTAGCGCAGGAACCCGCCGTCCACCGCGATGCATTCGCCGGTGACGTAGCCGGCGGCGGGCAGGCACAGGAACGCCACTGCCGCGGCGACGTCCTCGGCCTCGCCGATGCGGGCCAGCGGCGTGCGCAGCAGCACCTCGTCCAGGTAATCGGGATCGGCCAGCTTGCCGGAGGTGCGGCGGGTGCGGATGTACCAGGGCGCGACCGCGTTGACGCGGATGCCGTCCTCGGCCCATTCCACCGCGAGGTTCTTCGTCATCTGGTGCATCGCCGCCTTGCTCATGCCGTAGGGCGCGCCGGTGCGCACGTGGGTCAGGCCCGACACGCTGCCGACGTTGACGATGCTGGACGCCGCGTGCCGGGTCAGCAGCGGGTGCAGGTAGCGCGACAGCTCGAAGGCCGAGAACACGTTGGTCTCGAAGATGCCGCGCCACTCGGCGTCGCTGTAGTCGGTGGCCGGTCGGCTGATGTTGTTGCCGGCGTTGTTGACCAGGATGTGCAGGCCTTCGCCGAAATCCTCGACCCAGTCGAGCAGCTCGCGCCGCTGCTCCTCGTCGGCGACGTCGGCGGCGAACACCTGCACCTCGCGCTCGGGGAAGTCCTCCAGCAGTTCGGCGCGCGCCGACTCCAGCCCGGCTGCATCGCGCGCGGCCAGCAGCACGTCGGCGCCGAAGCCCAGCAGTTCGCGCGCGATCGCGCGGCCGATCCCGGCGCTGCCGCCAGTGACCAGCGCCAGGTGTCCATCAAGCCGCCAGCGTCGTGGGTCCATGCCGTGCTCCTCGTGTCGTCCGCCGCATCCGGTTGCCTGCACGCGGCCCGGCGTAGCATAGCCGGGCACCCGCACAGGAGGACGCCGATGACGACCCGCTCCCGCTCATTGTCCCGGTCGCGACCGTCGACACCCGCCCGCAGCGGCGCGGTCACGACGACCGTGTTGGTGACATCGATGGCACTGGCGGTCGCGCTGGCCGGATGCCGCAAGCCGCAGCCGCCAGACCCCGAGGTCCCACCCGAGCCGCAGGCCGGCACCGCCGCCACGACATCGCCCTCCACCGCAACCGCGGCCAGCGACGTGGCCGCCGGGGATGCGCGCGGCGATGCCTCGCGTGCACTCGACGCGCGCGATGCCGGACGCGATGCCGACGATGCCTACCAGACGCCACTCGAGCGCGTGCGCGACGTCGAAACCAAGGTCGGCGACGCGGCCGGACGGACCCGCGCGACGATCGACCCGCCCTGACCCCACGCCGCCGCGCACGTCGCGCCATCGCGCAAAGAAAGAAGCCCGGCCAATGCCGGGCTTCTTACCACTTCGCTTGCGGGCGAACCGCTGCCGGCGCCGTGGTCTACAGCCCGCAGAAGCAATGCGCCAGGGCCTTGACCGGCTTGCCGGGCACCGGCTGCAGCGCGCTTTCCAGGAAGCGCAGGTCGTCGGCCATCTGCGGCATGAAGCGCGCCAGCAGGCCGCGCGCGAAGTCGGACTCGCGCAGCCATGCGCCGCCGATGCGGCTCTCGGCGAACCCGGTGAAGAATCGCTCGAACGGCGTGGCGGCCTTCTCGACGTAACGCACCGCGTAGTCGCCCTCGTCCCCCAGTTCCGCGCGGCGCGCGGCATCGGCGATCGACGCCTGCAGGCCGCCCAGCTCGTCGACCAGGCCGCGCTCCAGCGCCTGCGCGCCGCTCCACACGCGGCCACGGGCGACGGCGTCGACCTGCGACACGCTGCGGTCGCGCGCCTGCGCGACGCGGCCGGTGAAGTCGCGGTAGCCCTTCTCGATCACCGACTGGATGATGCCGCCCACGGCCGGGTCCAGCGGCCGGGTGATGTCGAACGCGCCGGCCAGCGGCGTGGTGCCGACGCCGTCGGTATGCACGCCGATCTTCTCCAGGGTGCGCGGAATCGTCGGGATCAGGCCGAAGATGCCGATCGAACCGGTGATCGTCGACGGGTCGGCGTAGATGCGGTCGGCGTTCATGCTGATCCAGTAACCGCCCGACGCGGCGAGGTCGCCCATCGACACCACCACCGGCTTGCCGGCGGCCTTCAGCGCGACCACTTCGCGGCGGATCTGCTCGGAGGCGAACACCTCGCCGCCGGGCGAATCCACGCGCAGCACGACCGACTTCACCTGCCCGTCGTCGCGTGCTTCGCGCAGCAGCGCGGCGGTGGACTCGCCGCCGATCGTGCCGCGCGGCTGCTCGCCGCCGGTGATCGCGCCCTCGGCGACGACCACGGCCACCTGGGGGCGGCGGTCGGCGGGCGACGGCTTGCCGTTGATGTGCGCCAGGTAGCCCTCCAGCGACACCTGGCGGAAGCCGCCTTCGGCGTCCTCGTCGGCGGTGCCGCGTTCGATCATCAGCTCGTCGACCTGCTCGCGCGTCTTCAGGCCGTCCACCAGCTTCTGTCGCAGCGCCAGCTGCGCCAGGTCCCCGCCGACGGCCTCGATCTGCTCGGGCAGCTGCTGGATGTTGGCCACCAGCTGCGCGGCGGGCACGTCGCGCGCCGTGGCCACGTCGCCCAGGTAGCGCGCCCACAGGTCATTCATCCAGTACAGGTCGGCTTCCTTGGACTCCGGCGACGCGGCATCCAGCACGTACGGCTCGGCGGCGGACTTGTACTCGCCGACCTTGAACAGGTGCACGTCGACGCCGAGCTTGTCCTCCAGGCCCTCGCGGTAGTACTGGCGGTAGCGGTCCAGGCCTTCCAGCAGCAGGCCGCCCATCGGGTCCAGGTACACCTCGTCGGCCTGCGCGGCGATCAGGTACTGGCCCTGGCCCATCATTTCGCTGGCGGCGACGACCTGCTTGCCCGATTCGCGCAGGCGCGCCACCGCGGCGGCCAGCTCACGGCGCGAGGCCATGCCGCCGCCGCCGAGGCCGTCCAGTCGCAGCAGCACGCGGTCGATGCGGTCATCGTCGGCGGCCGCGTCCAGCGCCTGCAGCAGGTCGCGCAGCTGCACCTCGCCGGCATCGCTGCCCATCGCCCGGGCGAAGGCGCGGCTGGCCGGGTCGGAGGTGTACTGCTCCACCAGCGCGCCTTCCGGCGCGATCACCAGCGTGGTGCGGTCCAGCAGCGGCTGGGTGCGGTCGCCGGCGCCGATGGCGGCCAGGATCAGCAGCAGCAGCGCGAAGAACAGCAGGTTGAAGACCAGCCGCCGGGTGAAGTTCATCGCATCCCACAGGCCCACGAAGAATCGGGCGATCGGGCCGCGGCGCGGGGTGTCGTTCATGTCGGGAGGTACTCCGGTACAGCGTCGTGTGCGGTGGCCAGCGTACCCGCTGGCCCCGGGGGTTTCATCCGCCAGAGGTCATCGCGGCAACAGGCGCCGCGGGCGTGTCGGCGGTCGCCGGCGGCGGCAAGCGGCCGGGCGCGCTGGCGCGCACGAAGCGCAGGCCCAGCAGCACGGCGGCCACGGTCAGGCCCGCGATCAAGCCGATCCACATGCCGGGTGGGCCCATCGGCTCGACGATGCCGGGCACGCCCAGCCCCAGGCCCGCGCCGAGCGGCATGCCGATGCCCCAGTACGCCAGCGCGGCCAGCACCATCGGTACGCGGGTGTCGCGCAACCCGCGCAGCGCGCCGGCCGACAGCACCTGCACGCCGTCCGGGAACTGGAACGCCATCGCGTACAGCAGCAGCGTCCCGGCCAGCGCCGCCACCGCGGCGTCGCGGGTATAGAGCGCGGCCAGGTGGTCGTGGCCCAGCAGCAGCCCCAGCCCCGACAGCGCCTGCGTGCCCAGCGTCAGCAGCAGCCCGGCCAGCGCGGCGCGGCGCACGCCGGTCGAGCCCAGCCCGCGACCCAGCGCGTGGCCGACACGGACGGTGGTCGCCTCGGCCAGCCCGAAGGGCACCATGAAGCACAGCGCGGCGACATTGATGGCGATCTGGTGCGCGGCCACCGGCACTTCGCCGAGCCGGCCGATGAGCAGCGCGGTGACGATGAAGAGGCTGCCTTCCATGGTCACCGTGACGCCGATCGGCAGCCCGGTACGCAGCAGGCCGCGGATCCGCGCGGCGTCTGGCCGGTTACGACGGGTCAGGAAGCCGTCGAACAGGCGCAGGTCGGCGAAGCGAGACGAGCGCCGCAGGTACAGCGCGAAGACGATCGCCTGCGTCCACAGCATGATCGCCGACGCCAGCCCGAGCCCGCCGGCGCCCATCTCCGGCAATCCGAACCGGCCGAAGGTGAACACCCAGCCCAGCGGCACCAGCAGCAGCAGGCCGCCAAAGCCCAGCACCATCGTCGGCAGCGTCCAGTGCAGGCCATCGCTGAGGTAGCGCATGCAGTAGTACAGCGTCAGCGCTGGCACGCCCCAGCGGATGCCGTGCAGGAACGCGGTCGCACCGGGCCGGATCTCCTCGGCGATGCCCATCGGGGCCATCGCATGCACCAGCAATGAGAGCAACGCGAACAGCGCCACGCCCAGCGCCGCGGCCAGCCACAGCGCCTGGCGGAACAGCGGGCCGATCTCGCCGCGGCGGTTGGCGCCGTCCAGTTGCGACACCGACGGTGGCAGCGCCATCAGCGTGCCCATCGGCACCATCATCGCCAGCCAGAACAGCGCCGTGCCCACCGCCACCGAGGCCAGCGTGGTGGTGCCGTGGTGGCCTGCGATGACGCTGTCGACGAAGCCGATCAGCCCGGTGGACACGTGCCCGGCGATCAGCGGCGCCGCCAGCCACGCGGTGCTGCGCAACTCGCGGCGCAGGCGCGGCGTCGGCGTGTCGTGCGCCGGGTCGGAAGAACTCATGGGGAGCACCTGGCGACTGCGGCCGCGCGCGAACCGCTGTCGCGTGCTGGCGCCGGGTCGCGGCGGGCCGCTATCTTAGCCGCCCGTCGCCGGCCCGGGGCCGCGCCGGCCGGCGGCGTCGACCACGCCGCGTTTGCAAGGGGATCGGGGAAACACATGGACGCACACGACACGCCGACGCAATGCGAGAACTGCGCGACCCCGCTGCAGGGCGGCTACTGCCACCGGTGCGGGCAGTCGGCGGTCAATCCGATCCGCGACACGCACCACGCGATCGTCGAGGTGTTCGAGTCGTTCTGGCACCTGGACGGCCGCGTGTTCCGCACGCTGCGCGACCTGCTGTCGCCCGGGCGCGTGGCGCGCGACTACCTCGCCGGCCACCGCGCACGCTACATCGCGCCATTGCGGATGTTCGTGGTCGCCACGCTGCTGACGTTCTTCGTCGGCCAGTACGCGGTGTCCTTCAGTGAAAGCCCGATCGTCACCGACGGCGGCACGCCGACGGTGGCCGGGGTCGACGCGGGCCTGGCCCGCCAGCTGGAGGCCGCCACCACGCGCGAGGAGGTCATCCGCATCCGCGATGAGGCGCTGGCCGAGGTGGAAGCCGCGCGCGAAAGCGTGGACGGCGTGCCGGTGCCGGGCGTGGACCGCGGCCTGCTGGCGGCGCAGGTCGCCATCCGCGGCGCGGCGGGCAACCGCCTCGCCCAGCTGCGCGAGGCCGCGAAGGCCGGCGAGCCACCCGCCCCCTCCGCTGCCGACGAGGCCGCCGGCGCCGACGAGGTCACAGCCGACGAGGCCACAGCCGCCGACGCCACGCCCGATGACGCCGCCGAGGCGGACGACGACGAGTGGGTGATGCGCTTCAACGGCGAGCGTTGGCACCCGGTCGACAACCCGCTGACGGTGGCGTGGTGGCCGGACTTCGCCAACGACTGGCTCAACCGCAAGGTCGGCCGCGCGCAGGACAACATCCCGCGCCTGCAGCAGAACCCGGACCTGCTCAAGGAATCGATGATGCAGGCGCTGCCGACGGCGCTGTTCCTTCTGGTGCCCGTGTTCGCGCTGCTGCTCAAGGTGTTCTACCTCTTCAGCCGCCGGCTGTACCTTGAGCACCTGGTGGTCGCGCTGTACAGCCACGTCTTCCTGGTGCTGACCATCCTGGTGCAGTTCCTGCTGGTGGCGCTGGACGGCGCGGTGGCCGCGCATTCGGCGTGGGCCAGCCGCGGCATCGGCCTGCTGGAGTTCGCACTGTGGTGCTGGCTGCCGGTGTACCTGCTGCTGATGCAGAAGCGCATCTACGGCCAGGGCTGGCTGATGACGCTGGTGAAGTACTTCGCGCTGGGCAACCTGTACTTCGTCCTGGTCGCGTTCGCCGCGCTGTACGCGGTGCTGGCGGGCGTGGTGTCGGCATGAGCGTGGTGTACGAGGTCAACCTCGACGTCGATGCGGCCATCGCCGACGACTACCGCGCCTGGCTGGACGACCACGTGCGCGAGATCCTGGCGCTGCCAGGCTTCACCGGTGCGCAGGTCTGCGAGGTGCTGGACCCGCCGGCCGGCGATGGCCGCGTGGCACTGAGCGTGCAGTACCGGCTGGTCGATGCCGATGCGCTGGACGCCTACCTGCGCGAACACGCCCCGCGCCTGCGCGGCGACGGCATGGCGCGCTTCGGCGGCCGTTTCACGGCGACGCGCCGGATCATGCGGGTGGCGCCGGGATGAGTGGGCAACGGGGAATCTTCCGTGGTCGCTTCGAGCTTCGAACTCCCAGCCCCTCGCCCCCAACCCCCCGCCCCCAATTCGAACTCCCGCCCCAGCCGCTCCCACAGCCAGCGGTCGCGCTGGCCGGCGGCCGTGAACAGCAGTTCGCGCCGCAGCGCATCGCGCTGTTGCGGCGGCGTCCGGTACACCAGCATGCCCAGGTCGCGGCGCTGTACCGGGGTGAGCTCGCGCAACACCTGCAGCAGCGGCGCGTGTTGCGCGGCGGGCAGTTGCGCCAGCAGCGGCTGCAGATCGGGGTAGTCGGCACCCAGCGTCGGGCCCAGCCGCCAGCCGCGGCGCTCGCTGCCGTCCAGCGCATCGAACTGCGCCCGCAGCGACGCGCGCTCGTCGGCCCGCAACGCGCGCACGCGCGCCGACAGGGCCTGCAGGCGCGCACGCTCGTCCGGGGTCAGCGCCTGCCAGGCGCGGTAGTTCACCCGGCGCGCATCGCGTTCGGCCCGCGGCAGCGCATCCCATTCGGCAGCGCGGCGGGTGAAGGCTTCGCGCTGGGCGGCCGTGAGCCCCTGCCACTCCGTCGCCCGTTCCAGCAGTTGCGCGCGCCGGGCGGGCTGCAACTGCGGCAACACCTCGCGGAAGTCGTCCAGCACCGCCGGCGTGGCGGCAGCCCCGGCCGCAGCCATCGCCACCAGCAGGGCCAGCACTGCATGCAGCACGCGGCGGACATCGGGGTCAGCGCGGCGCATCGAGGCTCTCCGTGGCGAGCGGGTCGGGCGATGGCACCGCCGGCTCCAGCGCGGCGGTCGCCGCGTCGGGCATCGGCGCCAGCTCCACCGGGGCATCGGCCGCGTCCTGCGCCGCCAGCCAGCTGAGGAACGCGACGTCCTGCGCCGCCGCCAGGCCATCCGGGTCGGCCAGCAGGTCGTAGTCGCGGTGCGCCAGCAGCCCGGCGGTGTCGCCGAAGCGCGCGCGCGGTGCTTCCTCGGGCAACGGGCCGGTGCGGATCTCCCCGGCGTCCAGCGGGTTGAGGCGGCCGGCCAGCCAGGTCTCCATTGGCGGCCAGTACGTGGCGGCCCACGCCAGCAGGCAGGCCGCTGGCAGCGCCCACACCCAGCGCGGCCATGGCGCGCGAGCGCGCGGGCCGTCATCGGCGGCCACGGGGGCGAAGGCGGGCATGGGGCCGCCGGCCAGCGCGGCCTCGCGCAGCCGGCCCAGGCGCGCCAGCCGCTCCGGGTCGAGGGTCTTGATGCGACGGTGCACCGCCTCTCGCAGGCGCGCCCAGGCCTGGGGGTCGGCGCGGCCGTCGCGGTGGCGCGGCAGGGCGCGCTGCAGCGCCAGCCGGTAGCTGGGCAGGGCGACGCCGAGGGTGCGTGCCGCGTCCGCCTCCGACAGGCCCGCGGCCAGCCTCAGCAGCAGGGCCGCGCGCGGTCCGCTGCCCAGCCCGGCCAGGCCGTCGGCGGCGTCCAGCTCGATGGCCACCGGCGTGCGCCGCGCCAGGCCGGGCTCGGACAGCAGCCGCTGCCAGAACCGTACCGGCCAGTCGGCCATTGGCATCGCCTGCGCGTCGCGGGCAAACCCGCGCATGGCCGCACCCAGCGCACCGTCGCCCGCCCGGGCATCGCCGGCTTGGAGCTCGGCCAGCACCGCACCGCGGCGCTCCACCCCGCGCAAGAACGCGCCCAGCGCCGGCGACGCACCCTGGGCGGGCGCGGAGCGGACGGGGTCGGCAGGGGGCGGACGCGGTGGGGTGTGGGTCATCGGGACGGCATTCGCAATCCCCGCATCATAACGACCGGCTTCGCCGCGCCGCCCGGTGGGGCACCGCAGGAAACCGCCGTGCGGTGCTTGACATCTCCCGAAGACCTGCTCCTTCAGGTTTGGTGCGGGTTTCGTGAAAAAAGCGGTTGTGCACAGCAGTAACGCCGTCGTCACATGGCATGCCGCCCCCGGTCGCGGCTGCCATGTGTCCGCTATGTTTCACGGCTAACTGACTGATTAATATCGAAATAGTCGCGGTGGCGCTTTTTTCACCAAGATGGCCGCATCGCTTGTGCAACCGGTCTTTGACCCCCCTCGGCGGGTTCGGTCCACAGAGATATCCACATGCGATGTGGATAACGGCGGTTTCCCTTTCCCGACACGCACTTGCGTGAACTTCGTCACGCAACCGGCAGCTATGGCGTGCAACTGCACCGGGCCGGCGAGCGGGCGCCGCCGATGAGCCCGTCCCACTCGCCGGCAAGGGTCGCAGCCGCCGCGGCCGCTAGACTGGCGCGATGCCGCCGGCCCGCGACGACACCCCCTCCACTGCCCACCCACCGGCCGCCTGGCAGGTGGCCCTGCCGGTGCCGCTGCCGTGGCTGTTCGATTACCGCCCCCCCGCCGATGCAGCCGGGCCGGCCCCGGTCGGCAGCCGCGTGCGGGTGCCGTTCGGTGCCTCGGGGGAGCGAATCGGCGTGGTGGTCGGGTCGGCACCGATGCCCGTTGACGGCGTCGCGCTCAAGCCGGTCTCGGCACTTCTCGACGACGCCCCGCTGCTGCGCGGCGAGCTGCTCGACTCCCTGCGCTGGCTGGCGCGCTACACGCACGCCCCGCTGGGGGAGGTCCTGGCCACCGCCCTGCCCGGCCCGCTGCGCCATGGCGAGCCGCTGCCCGACACCCGCACCTGGGCCTGGCGCCTGACCGAAGCGGGCGCCACCGCGCTGGACGGGATGCGCGCGGGCCGGCCACGCCAGCTGGCGCAGGCGCTGCGGGCCGCCCCCCTCGACGAGGCCTTGCTGGACGCCGTGCACGAAGGATGGCGCGCCGCGGCGCGCAGCCTGCAGGGGCGCGGACGGGTCGAGCGCTTCGCACTGGACGACGGCGCGCGGCATATCGCGACCGCCACTCCGGCCTCTACCCCCGGGCCGACGCCCAACGACGAGCAGCAGGTCGCCATCGACGCCATCCGCGACGCCGGCGGCGGGTTCGCCGCGCTGCTGCTGGACGGCGTCACCGGCAGCGGCAAGACCGAGGTCTACCTGCAGGCGATCGCCGATTGCCTCGCGCGCGGCAAGCAGGCGCTGGTGCTGGTGCCGGAGATCGGCCTGACCCCGCAGACGCTGGCGCGCTTCCGCGCGCGCCTCGGCGTGCCGGTGCATGCGCTGCACTCGGGCCTGTCCGACGGCGAGCGCGCCCGCACCTGGGCGGCCTGCCTGCGCGGGCAGGCGCGGGTCGTGGTGGGAACGCGCTCGGCGGTGTTCCTGCCGCTGCCCGACGCGGGGCTGATCGTCATCGACGAGGAGCACGACGGCAGCTTCAAGCAGCTCGACGGCATCCGCTACCACGCGCGCGACTTCGCGCTGGTGCGCGGCAAGGCGCTGGGCGTGCCGGTGGTGCTGGGCAGTGCGACGCCCTCGCTGGAGTCGCTGCACAACGCCACCGGCGGTCGCTACGCGCACCTGCGCCTGACCCGCCGCGCCGGCCGCGCACGGCCGCCGCGCGTGCGCGTGGTCGACGTGCGCAAGCGTCCCCTCACCGCCGGCCTGTCGCCGGAACTGCTGGCCGACCTCGAACAGGTGCTGCAGGCCGGCGGCCAGGCGCTGGTGTTCAAGAACCGGCGCGGCTATGCGCCGGTGTTGCTGTGCCACGACTGCGGCTGGGCCGCGCACTGCACGCGATGCAGCACGCCCGAGCGCGGCACGCCCATGACCGTGCACGGCGGCGGGCGGCGCCTGCAGTGCCACCACTGCGGCGCGCGGCGGCCGGTGCCCAATGCCTGCCCCGACTGCGGCGGCCTGGCGCTGCAGGCGCAGGGCGCGGGCACCGAGCGCATCGAGGAGGCGCTCGCCGAACGATTCCCGGACGTGCCGGTACTGCGCATCGACCGCGGCACCACCCAGCGCCGCGACGCGCTGGAACAGGCGCTGGCCGGGTTCGGCGACGGGCCCGGCGTCCTGGTCGGCACGCAGATGCTGGCCAAGGGCCACGACCTGCCCCACCTCACGCGCGTGGCGGTGGTCGGCATCGACGAAGGCCTGTTCTCGGCTGACTTCCGCGCGCCGGAAAAACTCGCGCAGCTGCTGATCCAGGTGGCCGGCCGCGCGGGCCGCGCCGAGAAGCCGGGCGAGGTGCTGCTGCAGACGCACCACCCCGAGCATCCGTTGCTGGCGACGCTGCTGTCGGGCGGCTACCCGGCGTTCGCCGCGGAAGAGCTGGAGCAGCGCGAGGCTGCCGGCTTCCCGCCGTTCGCGCACCTCGCGCTGATGCGCGCAGAGGCGAAACAACTCGACGTCGCTCATGCCTTCCTGCGTGCGGCGCGCGACGCGCTGGCCGACGCGGCGGCCGGGGCGGTCGAACTCAGCGGCCCGCTGCCAGCGCCCATGCCGCGCCGCGCCGGCTACCAGCGCGCCCAGCTGCTGCTGTCTTGCCCGACGCGCGGCCCGCTGCATGCCGCGCTCGATGCCGCACTCCCCGCGATCCACGCGCTGCCCGACGCACGCCGGGTGCGCTGGTCGCTGGATGTCGACCCGGTCGACCTGTACTGAGCCTCAGCGCGCCACCGCGGCGCGCGACGGCGGCCACGCGAACGCGGCGACGACATACAGCGCCGCCGCGCACAGCAGGGTCGCGCGCAGGCCGATCGCCATGGCCAGCAGCAACGCGCCCACCGCCGCCAGCACCGAGGCGCAACCATTCAGGCCCCACGCCCATGGCACCCAGCCCGGGGCGACCCGCGACAAACGCGCCAGCCCGAGCGGGAACGGCATGCCCATCGCCACGGCCAGCGGCGCGATGCCCACAAGCGCCGCCGCCGCACGCGCCGCCACCGGCCAGCCGGCACCCCACGCCATCGCCGCGGCGAACACCGCGAACTGCCATGCCAGCCCAAGCAGCACGCCGACCACCGCCCGGCGGATCAGGCGCGCAAGCCGGGCGTCGGCGCCCGGGGCGCCGCGTGCCGTTGCGTGCGCCAGGCCACGTTGCGCCACCGCGCTGCCGATGCCGGCGAACACCAGGAAGCCCGCCAGGCCGACCCCGATCGCCAGCAACGGATGACCCACCAGCAGGGTCAACCGCGACAACGTGGCGATCTCGACGGCGAGGAACGCCAGCCCCAGCGCCAGGAAATACATCGCTGCGCGCCCGCGGCTGAACCCGTGCACGGGTGCGGGGGCCGGCAACACGCGCAGCGGCAGCAACACCAGCACCAGCGAGAACAACAGCGCCTGCAGCAGGCTGGCCACCAGCAGCAGGTGGCCGGACTCCAGCAGCACCGCGCCACCCTGCTCGCGCAACCGCCACAGCTCCGGCAGGCTGCGCCACCGCAGGCTGTCGCCGAAGTACGGGCGGTCATCCGACGTCGGCCCGACGGCGAACTTGTAGTCGCGAACGAATGCCTCCGCGTCGCCTCGCAGCAACGCATGCGCACCCTCGTGCAGGCCGTCGTGCGCCAGCAGATGGCGGCGGTTGGCCTCGTCGTCGCGCATCCCGTCGAAGGCAACGGCGTCGAAGCCCGCGTCCTCCAGGAACACACGCAACGCGCGGCGCTGCGCCGGCCGCAACGGCGCCTGTCCGACTGCCACGGTGCTGGCATCCCAGCTGCGGATCGCGACCACGTGCGTCGCCGGGTCTCGCTTGTCGTCCAATGCGCGGCGCACGGTCGCCAGCCAGCGCAGCTCGTCGCGGGGCGGCTGCCGGCTGCCGCGCGTGGCCGCCAACCAACCG
>MIDV01000092.1:16543-20113 GCA_001830245.1 Lysobacterales bacterium RIFOXYA1_FULL_69_10
TGCGTCGCGCAGCGCCTCCACCGTCAGCAGGAAGTGCTCGGCGGTGCTGCCGGCATCGGCCGTGGCCAGCACCACGATGTCGTAGCGCGCGGCATCGGCGCGCAGGAACGCGCGCGGCTCGGCATGCACGACGCGCACCCGGGCATCGCGCAACAGCCCGCCGGTGTAACCCGCCATCGCATGGCGCAGCAGGTCGATGCGCGCGCCGTCCGGCTCCACGGCGACCACCGCGCGCGCGCCCAGCGCCAGCGCCTGAAGCACGTCCTGGCCGCCACCCAGCCCCAGCACCAGCACGCGCGGCGGCATCGCGCCGGAGGCTGCGTGCAGCCGGTACGGCAATGCCGACGTGGTCCAGCCGGCCGCGTCGAAGCGACGGTCGCCGCCGTCGGCGATGATCGCGTGCATCGCATCGCCATTGCTGAAGATGGCGCGCTGCGCGGGCGGCTCATCGGGATACGACAGACTCAGCCCGGGCATGTGGCGCAGCGGCACGCGCGGACTGTCGAGCACCGCGACTTCGCCGTGCACCCCGTGGCGCACCGCCACCACCCGCGCCCCGGGCACCAGCAGGGCGCGGCTCAGCGCCTTGTACTCGTTGGCCGGCGGCGCCAGCACGCGCGACGGCAGCACTGCGAGCACGGTGGCGAGCAGCAGCAGCGTCCAGCGTGCACGGCGTCCGCGCACCACCAGCAGGGCCGCCAACGCGCCGGCCACCGTTGCCAGGCGCAGGCCATCGGCGACCGGCCATGCCATCAGCGCGATTGCCGCCAGCGCACCGCCGCCGGCACCGGCCAGGTCCGCCGCGTACAGCGCAGGGACGCGTGATCCGTACCGCGCGAACGCGAGGCCGAAGGCCGCCGCCGCCAGGAAGAATGGCACCCCCAGCACGGCGTACAGCACCGCCAGCCACGCAAGCTGGCGCGTGTTCCACACCAGTTCCAGGCCGTTGAACGGCACGTGCGCGGCGACGGCCAGCGCCGCCACCGCGGCCACCGCGAACCCGGCCGCGCACAGCGCGAACCAGCGCTCGAACCGAGCCAGCCGCCGCTGCGCGTCGCCGCGCAACCACAGGCTCAACCACGTGCCACTGGCGCCGTGGCCCAGCAGCGCCAGGCTGATGATCATCACCGCGAACGGTTGCCAGTGCGCGATCGCCAGCCAGCGCATCAGCAGCAGCTGGTAGGCCAGCGCCGCCGCCGACAGCAGCGCGATCGCCAGCGGCAGCCGCCACTCGCGCACGGCCGTCGGCGCCGTGGCAGGCATGGATCAGCGGCCGGTGTCGCGGGTCAGTGGTACGAACCGCACCGGCAGCACCTGCCGCGTGCGCACCCGGCCGCGTTCGTCGCGCGTGACCACCATCAGCGTCTGCGTCATGAAGCTGCCACCCACCGGGATCACCATGCGGCCGCCGGGCTTGAGCTGCGCCACCAGCGGCGGCGGCACGTTGCCGGCGGCGGCGGTCACGACGATGGCATCGAACGGCGCATGTGCCTTCCAGCCGTAGTAGCCGTCGCCCTGGCGCGTGGTGACGCGCCGGTAGCCGGCCGCATCCAGCGCGGCGCGCCCACTGCGCGCCAGCGCGGGGATGATCTCGATCGAGTAGACCTCCGCGCCGGCCTCCGCCAGCACCGCCGCCTGGTAGCCCGAGCCGGTACCGATTTCCAGCACGCGGTCGCCCGGGCCGACGTCGGCCAGCGAGGTCATCAGCGCGACGATGTAGGGCTGGGAGATGGTCTGGCCGTGTCCGATCGGCAGCGGCCGGTTCTCGTAGGCGTGGCGTCGCTGGTCGGCGGGGACGAACCGGTGGCGCGGCACGCGCGCCATGACGTCGAGGACGGCGTCGTCGATGCGCGCGTCGGGCCGGGCGCGCAGGCGTGCGATGAGTTCACGGCGCGGTTCGAGGTACGGGTCGGCGGTGGCCTGGGCGGGTGCGCGGTGCGGTGCGGCCAGCAGCACGGCCAGCAGCGTCACGCAGGCGAACGCCGGGGACCGTGTCGGGCAGGCGTGGGCAGCCGCTCCGTGCATGCCCCGGACTCTACTCGCGCCGGCGTTACCTTGGCGGTAAGGCTCGGTCAGCCGGCGCGGGGGGCGCCCTTGCGCGCGCGCGGCCGCGCCACCGGCTTGTCGCGGATCCAGATGTTCTGGTGCTCGCGCTTGACCTCGAACAGCCCGGTCGCCTCGATCAGGTCGCTGAGCTTGCGGTAGCCGTGGTTGCGCGGGTCGAACGACGCCTGGTTGGCGATCTGGTGGCCGACCGCGCCCAGGTTGGACCAGCCGTCGTCGTCGCTGGCCAGGTCGACCGCGCCGCGTAGCAGCTGCACCAGCTTGGCATCGCCACGCAGTTCGGTGGCGGTGCGCGCACGCGTCGCGGTGGTGTCGCCCGCGCCCGACGGTTCGCCCAGCGCCTCGACGTAGGTGAATTTCGAGCACGCATTGACGAACGGCTCGGGCGTCTTCTTCTCGCCGAAGCCATAGACCTTCATGCCGTCGGTCAGCAGTCGCATCACCAGCGGGGTGAAGTCCGCATCCGAGGACACGATCGCGAAGCCGTCCAGGTTGCGCGCGTACAGCAGGTCCATCGCGTCGATCACCATCGCCATGTCCGATGCGTTCTTGCCGCGGCTGTAGGCGAACTGCTGCACCGGGCGGATCGCGTACTCGTGCAGCACCGCCTCCCAGCTCTTGATGTGCGGGTTCTTCCAGTCGCCGTACGCGCGCCGCACGTTGGCCACGCCGTAGCGCGCGACCTCCGCCAGGATCACGTCGACCTTGGCGGCCGGCGCGTTGTCGGCGTCGATCAGTACGGCGATGCGTTTCTCGGTGTCGGCCATGGCGGTGTCCGTGTGCGAAGTGCCGCCGAGCCTAGCGCAGCCCCGCGCATGACGCCGCCACCGGGCTTCACGCACAATGCCGGCCGACTTCGAACGACGACAGGCACGACGCGACATGACCGATGCATTGCAGCAGCTGCGCGACCACTCCACGGTGGTGGCCGACACCGGCGACATCGAGGCGATCGCACGCTTCAAGCCGCAGGACGCCACCACCAATCCTTCGCTGCTGCTGAAGGCCGCCTCGTTGCCGGCATACGGGCCGCTGCTGCAGGCGGCGGTGAGCGGTGCGCGCGGCGATGACCGCACCGCACGCGTGGCCGACGCCGGCGACCGCCTGGCGGTGGCCATCGGCGGCGAGATTCTCAAGGTCATCCCGGGCCGCGTGTCGACCGAGGTCGATGCGCGCCTGAGCTTCGACACCGAGCGCACGATCGCGCAGGCCCGCAAGCTGGTCGCGCTGTACGACGACGCCGGCATCGGCCGTGACCGGCTGCTGGTCAAGATCGCGGCGACCTGGGACGGCATCCGCGCCGCCGAGCGGCTCGAGCGCGAAGGCATCCACTGCAACCTGACGCTGCTGTTCTCCTTCGCGCAGGCGGTGGCGTGCGCGGAGGCCGGCGTGTTCCTGATCTCGCCGTTCGTGGGCCGCATCCTCGACTGGCACCTGGCCAACGGCGCGCAGGCGCCGGCCACGCCGGACGATGACCCGGGCGTGCAGTCGGTGCGGCGCATCTGG
>MIDV01000092.1:20123-48813 GCA_001830245.1 Lysobacterales bacterium RIFOXYA1_FULL_69_10
CTTCCGCAACATCGGGCAGGTGCGGTCGCTGGCCGGCTGCGACCGGCTGACGATCTCGCCCGACCTGCTGGAGGCGCTGTCGAAGGACACCACGCCGCTGGCGGCTGCCCTGGTCGACGAGGGCCAGCGCCTGGCCGCCCCGGGTGCGATGACCGAGGCGGCGTTCCGCTGGCACCACAACGAAGACCCGATGGCCACGGAAAAACTGGCCGACGGCATCCGCCGCTTCGCCGCCGACCAGCGCAAGCTCGAAGCCCTGCTGGACGGGGCGATGGCGGCATGAGCGCGGCCGCCGTTCCGCTGACGCCCGCGCGCCGCCTGCGCAGCATCTTCAGTGGCTCGGTCGGCAACCTCGTGGAGTGGTACGACTGGTACGTCTACGCGGCGTTCTCGCTTTACTTCGCGCAGGTGTTCTTCCCCGCCGGTGACCGCACCACGCAACTGCTCAATACCGCGGCGATCTTCGCCGTCGGCTTCCTGATGCGCCCGCTCGGCGGCTGGCTGCTGGGCCGCTACGCGGACCGCCACGGCCGCAAGGCGGCGCTGCTGCTGTCGGTGCTGATGATGTGCGCCGGCTCGCTGATCATCACCTTCACCCCCGGCTACGACAGCATCGGCGTGGCCGCGCCCGTGCTGCTGGTGCTGGCGCGGCTCCTGCAGGGCCTGAGCGTCGGCGGCGAGTACGGCACCTCGGCGACGTACCTGAGCGAGATGGCCACGCGCGAGCACCGCGGCTTCTGGTCCAGTTTCCAGTACGTGACGCTGATCCTCGGCCACCTGCTAGCGCTGGGCGTGCTGATCCTGCTGCAGCAGGTGCTGCTGACCGAGGAGCAGCTGCGCGACTGGGGCTGGCGAATCCCGTTCGCCATCGGCGCGCTGGCGGCCGTCAGCGCGGTGTGGCTGCGGCGCAACATGCTCGAGACCGAGACCTTCGCGCGCAGCGAGGCCGTTGCCGACACCGCCGGCCAGCAGCGGCAGGGCACGCTGCGCGCGTTGCTGCAGCACCCGCGCGCCGTACTCACCGTCATCGGCCTGACCATGGGCGGCACGCTGGCGTTCTATACGTACACCACGTACATGCACAAGTTCCTGGTCAACAGCGCGGGACTCGACGGCACCACCGCGTCGATGCTCAACGCCTCGACGCTGTTCCTCTACATGCTGATGCAGCCGCTGGTGGGCGCGCTGTCGGACCGCATCGGCCGGCGCCCGATCCTGATCGCGTTCGGCGTGCTCGGCACCGCGCTGACCTACCCGATCCTGTCGCAACTGCAGGACGTGCAGACCGCGGGCGAGGCGTTCTGGCTGATCCTGGCGGCGCTGGCCATCGTCAGCGGCTATACCGCCATCAACGCGGTGGTGAAGGCCGAACTGTTCCCGGTGGAGGTGCGCGCGCTCGGCGTCGGCCTGCCGTACGCGCTGACGGTGGCGGTGTTCGGCGGCACCGCCGAGTACGTCGCGCTGTGGTTCAAGCAGGCCGGCATGGAGAGCGGCTTCTACTGGTACGTCACCGCCTGCATCGCATGCTCGCTGCTGGTCTACCTGTGGATGCCCGACACCCGCCGGACCTCGCGCATCGACGCCGACGAGGCCCGCGCATGAGCCCGCCGCTGCCGCACGTGGTGGTGATCGGCGGCGGCTTCGCGGGCTTGTGGGCGACGCGCGCGCTGGCACGTGCACCGGTGCGAATCACCCTGCTGGACCGGCGCAACCACCACCTGTTCCAGCCGCTGCTGTACCAGGTCGCCACGGCCGGGCTGTCGGCACCGGACATTGCCGCGCCGCTGCGCCACATCCTGCGCCGGCAACGCAACGTGGAAGTGCGACTGGGCGAGGCCTCGGGCATCGACCTTCCGGCGCGCTGCGTGCAGCTGGCCGACGGCGACACGTTGAACTACGACCACCTGGTCGTCGCCAGTGGCGCCACGCACGCCTATTTCGGCCGCGACGACTGGGCTGCGCACGCACCCGGCCTAAAGACGCTGGACGACGCGCTGGCGATCCGCCGCCGGCTGCTGCTGGCGTTCGAACGCGCCGAGGCCACTGACGACCCCGGCGAGCGCGCCGCCTGGCTCAGTTTCGCGGTGGTCGGCGGCGGGCCGACGGGCGTGGAGTTGGCCGGCACGCTGGCGGAGATCGCGCGGCACACCCTGCGCGCGGAGTTCCGCCGCATCGACCCCGCGCAGGCCCGCGTGCGGCTGGTCGAGGCCGGGCCGCGCGTGCTTGCGTCGTTCCCCGAATCGCTGTCAGCGCGCGCCCGCGTGCAGCTGGAGCGCCTCGGCGTGGAGGTGGTGACCGGCCAGCCGGTGGAAGCCATCGACGCACACGGCTTCCGCATGGCCGGGGTCGACGTGCCGGCGCGCACCGTGCTGTGGGCGGCGGGCGTCGCGGCCTCGCCACTGGGCGCGCTTCTGGACGCGCCACGCGACCGGGCCGGGCGCGTACGCGTGGCGGCGGACCTCAGCGTGCCGGGGCATCCGGAGGTCTTCGTCGCCGGCGACCTCGCCGCCGTCGAACAGGACGGCCGGCCGGTGCCGGGCGTGGCGCCGGCGGCCAAGCAGATGGGCGCGCACGTGGCGCGCGTGATCCGTGCGCGGCTTGCCAGCCGGGCGGCGCCTGCGTTCCGCTACCGCGACTTCGGCAACCTCGCGACCATCGGCCGCATGGCCGCGGTGGTCGACCTGCACGGGTGGAAGCTGTCGGGCGTGCTGGCCTGGTGGTTCTGGCTGGCCGCGCACGTGTTCTTCCTGATCGGCTTCCGCAACCGGCTGATCGTGCTGATCAACTGGGCGTGGGCGTACTGGAGCTACCAGCGGCACGCGCGGATCATCCTGGAGGCGCCGGGTGACGCCGACGGGGCAGACGACGAGGCGCGCTGACGCCTGAAACGGAAACGGCCCGCCGAAGCGGGCCGTTCCATTGTCGAACTTCGTAACCTGCGCGATTACTTCAGCGCCTTCTCGAACAGCTCGTGGATGCGCCGGTACTCGTCATACCAGCTGTCGCTGTGCACGAAGCCGTGGCGCTCCAGCGGGTAGCTGGCCAGCTCCCACTTGTCCTTGCGCAGCTCGATCAGGCGCTGCGCCAGCATCACCGAGTCCTTGTAGAACACGTTGTTGTCGATCATGCCGTGGGCGATCAGCAGGTGATCCTGCAGGCCGTCGGCGTAATCGATCGGCGAGGACTTGCGGTGCGCCTCGGGGTCGAGCTCGGGGGTGTTGAGGATGTTGGACGTGTACTCGTGGTTGTACTGGGTCCAGTCCGTCACCGGGCGCAGCGCGGCGCCGGCCTTGAACGTGCCCGGCTCGCGGAACAACGCCATGAACGTGAGGAAGCCGCCGTAGCTGCCGCCGTAGATGCCGGCGCGGTCGGTGTCGCCCTGCTTCGCCTCGCCCAGCCACGCCAGCCCGTCGAGGTAATCCTCCAGCTCCGGGTGGCCCATCTGCCGGTAGATCGCGGTGCGCCAGTCGCGCCCGTAGCCTTCCGAGGCGCGGTAGTCGAGGTCCAGCACGATGTAGCCGTCCTGCACCAGCATGTTGTGGAACATCTGCTCGCGGAAGTAGTTCGGGTAGCGCTCCGACACGTTCTGCAGGTAGCCGGCACCGTGCACGAACATCACGATCGGGTAGCGCTTGCCGGGCTCGAGGTTGGCCGGCCCGTAGTACTTGCCCCAGATCGTGCCGGCGCCATGCGTGGAGGGGATCTGCACGTACTCGGGCTCGATCCACTCACGCGCCTTGAACTCGGCGGTGCGCGTGTCGGTGAGCTGCGCAGCGCTGCCGCCGGCGGCATCGACCACCGACAGCTGCGGCGGCAGGTAACTGGTGGAGTGGCGCACCAGCAGGCGCGTGCCGTCCGGCGACAGCGCGAAGTTCTCCACGCCGTCCAAGGAGGTCAGCTCGCGCACCGCGCCGCCGTCGCGGTCGACCGCGCACACCTCGTAGTCGCCCGGCCACTGGCGGTTGCAGAGGAAGTGGAAGGTGCGGCCGTCCGCGCCGAGCACCGGGCTCGACACTTCCCATTCGCCCGAGGTCAGCGCGCGTGGCGCGCGGCCGCCGTCGCTGACGTACAGGTGCGAGTAGCCGGACTGCTCCGACAGCAGCCACAGCGCGCCGTCAGGCGTCCAGCCGAAGTCGTTGAAGTTCCAGTTGATCCACGCCGGGTCGGTCAGGCGGTGGCGGGTGCGCAGCTCGGCCTCGCCCGGGGTGACGGTGGCGATCCAGCGGTCCTTGTTGTCGACCGCGCGCAGCAGCACCGCGGCGGTGCGCGAATCGCTGCTCCAGTGGATGGCCGGCGCGCTGCCGGAGGCATCGGTTTCCACGCGCACGTCGCGCAGGCCGTCCAGCGCATCCTTGCCGGCGGCCTTGCGCAGGTCGGCCAGCGGATCGGTTTTGATGCCCGGCAGGCCGTCGAACGTTAGCTCGCGCACCTGGCCGCTGGCGGTATCGACCAGCCACAGCGCGTGCGGCAACGGCGCGTTGCGCCCGACACGGGTACGGACCTCCTCGAACTCCTCGTAACCGGACTCGGTCACGTACTTGGGCATCTTGCCGGCGGCGCCTTCCTCGGCGCCCTTCTTCGTGGTGACCACCAGCAGGCTGCGACCGTCCGGCGACAGTGCGCTGTCGACCACCTCGACCTCGGCGCCCAGGTAGGCGGTGGCCGGCGCGCGCGTCGGGTAGGCCTTGCGCCAGGCCTCGTTCTGCTCGCGCACGGCGTCGCGGCGGTCGCGCTCGGTGCGCAGCGTTTCGATCAGTTCGAACTGGCGGTCGCGCAGCGCGTCGTCCTTGGGCGGCTTGGCCGGGTCGGCCTCGGCCTTGACCACGGCGGCCTGCGACAGCCCTTGGCCGGCGCGCCACTGGAACCAGTCGTTGCCGGCGCGGAACACCAGGTTGCCGTCGACGCCCCACTGCGGACGCGACTCGGCCGCCTCGCTGCGCGTGACCTGCGTCAGCGCACCGCTGCGCAGGTCGCGCACGAAAATGTCGCCGTTGCGCGTGAACGCCATGCGCGTGCGTTGCGCATCGAACACCGGGTTGGCGGCGTCGAGCTGGGCGCGGTCGGCGCCGTCGACCTTGCGCGATGCGCCGCCGCTGACCGGCACCTCGAACGTGTCGCGGATCGACTCGCCGTCGCGCTTGAGCTGGTACTGCGCGCGCGCGCCGTCCCACGACCACCAGAACTGCTCGACCGGCGGCCCGATCCAGTCCGGGTCGGCCATCGTCTGCTCCAGCGAGATGGGGGTGCCGGTACCGGCCGCTGCGGCGGGGGCGGGGGCGGGCGAGTCCTGCGCCAGCGCGGCGGGGACGGCAACGAGGGACAACGACAGGGCAAGCGTCAACGGGGCCAGGCGCATCGGGACTCGACTCGACAGTGAAAACCGCCGCAGCGTACCAGCGCACGACGTTGCCGGATCGGGCTATCGGTCATGGTCGGGTGGACCCGCCTCCATACGCCGGCGCACAATATGCGGCGCGGCACACCCCGCGTGCCGTGGAGGCGCGTTGCGTGGAAGAGCTTCTCTCGCCGCTGATGCTGTCGCGGATCCAGTTCGGGTTCGTCATCTCGTTCCACATCCTCTTTCCTTCCTTCACGATCGGCCTGGCCAGCTGGCTGGCGTTCGTGGAATGGCGCTGGCTGCGCACGCGCGACACGGTCTGGCGCGACCTGTACTTCTTCTGGACCAAGATCTTCGCCGTGTCCTTCGGCATGGGCGTGGTCAGCGGCATCGTCATGAGCTTCCAGTTCGGCACCAACTGGTCGGTGCTGAGCGAGCGAGCGGGCAACATCCTCGGCCCGTTGCTGAGCTACGAGGTGCTGACCGCGTTCTTCCTGGAGGCCACGTTCCTGGGCGTGATGCTGTTCGGCTGGAACCGCGTCAGCGAGAAGCTGCATTTCCTCGCGACCTGCATGGTTGCGCTGGGCACGCTGATCTCGACGTTCTGGATCATCTCGGCCAACAGCTGGATGCACACGCCAGCCGGTTACGAAATCATCGAAGGCGTGTTCCACCCGGACAGCTGGTGGGACATCGTCTTCAACCCGTCCTTCCCGTACCGGCTGGCGCACATGGTGCTGGCCGCGTTCATCACCACCTGCTTCGTGATCGGCGGCGTGGCCGCGCGGTACCTCATGCGCGGCGAGCACGTGGATGCCGCGCGCCGGATGCTGAAGGCGTCGGTGGTGTTCGCCGCGCTCACCGTGCCGACGCAGATCTTCGTCGGCGACCTGCACGGGCTGAACGTCGGCGAGCACCAGCCGACCAAGCTGGCGGCGATGGAAGCGCACTGGGAACACAAGCCGGCCGGTGAAGGCGTGCCGCTGGTGGTGTTCGCGGTGCCCAACGAGGACGCCGAGCGCAACGACTACGAGGTCGCCATCCCGCGGCTGGGCAGCCTCATCCTCACCCACAGCTGGGATGGCGAGATCCAGCCGCTGACCGCCGTGCCGGCCGACGAGCGCCCGCCGGTGGCGCCGGTGTTCTACCTGTTCCGAGTGATGGTGGCGATCGGCATGACGATGCTGCTGCTGGTGCTGGCCTCGCTGTGGACATGGCGACGCGGGCGGCTGTTCGAGGCGCCCTGGGTGCTGCGCGGCTGGCGCTGGATGACGATGTCGGGCTTCGTGGCGATCCTGGCCGGCTGGTACGTGGTCGAGATCGGCCGCCAGCCGTGGGTGATCTACGGCCTGCTGCGCACGGCCGACGCCGTCAGCGCGGTCGATGGCGGCAGCGTGCTGTTCTCGCTGGTGACGTTCGTGGTCGTGTACTTCGGCGTGTTCGGCGCCGGTACCTGGTACCTGGTGCGCCTGGTGCACAAGGGACCGGTGTCGCACGAGCCGGCCATCGACAGCGACGAAGGCGAGAAGACCCCGATGCGCCCGCTGTCGGTGCCGGACGAGTCGATGGAGGAAGGGGCGGAGCGAGGCTGATGCAGCAACTGAACGCACACGCCAATGGCCGTCATTCCCGCGAACGCGGGAACCCAGCGCCGTGAGGGATTTGCAACCCGCCGTGTACCTCCTCGCCAGCGGACGAAACGGCACCCTCTACCTCGGTGTCACCGGCAACCTGGTTCAGCGCGTCTGGCAGCACCGCGAACATCTCGTCGACGGTTTCAGCAAGGAGTACGGCGTAACTGGGCTGGTCTGGTTCGAATCGCACGAAACAATGGATTCCGCCATCACTCGCGAGAAGCAGATCAAGAAGTGGCGGCGTGAATGGAAGTTGGACCTGATCGAGCGGTCCAATCCGTACTGGAATGATCTTTGGTCCGAAGTTGCGGGCCAGGGCGAAGTCGCTGGGTTCCCGCGTTCGCGGGAATGACGGCCAATAGGCAGAGCAACAGCCGCACACCGCACGAACATTGAGTACGAGGACACGAAGATGGAGTACTGGCTGCCCGTGATCTGGTTCGGCGTGATCGGCTTCGGCGTGCTGATGTACGTGCTGCTGGACGGGTTCGTGCTGGGGCTGGGGATCCTGGCGCCGTTCGCCGAGGACGAGGGCCAGCTCGACCACATGATGAACACCGCCGCGCCTATCTGGGACGGCAACGAGACCTGGCTGGTGCTGGGCGGCGCCGGGCTGCTGGCGGCGTTTCCGCGCGCCTACGCCATCGTGCTGTCGGCGCTGTACCTGCCGGTGCTGGTGATGCTGATCGCGCTGGTGTTCCGCGGCGTGGCGTTCGAGTTCCGCTTCAAGGCCAAGCGGGCCAAGCGCTTCTGGGGCGGCGCGTTCGCGGTGGGGTCGATGGTGACGGCGTTCTCCCAGGGCGTGATCCTGGGCGCGCTGGTGGAGGGCATGCCGCTGCAGGAGGGCAAGTACGTCGGCGGCGCGTTCGACTGGTTCAGCCCGTTCTCGATGCTGACCGGCGTGGCGGTGCTGTTCGGCTACGCGTTGCTGGGCAGCACGTGGCTGGTGCTCAAGACCGAGGGGCGCATGCAGCTGGTCGCGCGCACGCTGACCCGGCCGCTGGTGCTGGTGGTGGTCGCGTTCATGGGGCTGGTCAGCGCGTGGCTGCCGTTCCTGGACAGCCGGATCATGGACCGCTGGTTCGAGGGCGCGAACTTCCTGTGGCTGGCGCCGGTGCCGCTGGCCGCGCTCGCCAACGCGTTCCTGCTGTGGCGCGCGGTAATGGCCGAGGGGCGCGACGCCGCGCCGTTCCTGCTGTCGCTGCTGTTCTTCGCGCTGGGCTTCGCCGGGCTGGTGCTGGGCATCTGGCCGAACATCGTGCCGCCGGCGCTGACCATCTGGGAGGCCGCATCGCCGCCGTCGTCGCAGGGCTTCGTGCTGGTCGGGCTGGTGGTGCTGCTGCCGGCGATCCTGGGCTACACCGCGTGGTCCTACAGCGTGTTCAAGGGCAAGATCGCCGCCGACGTCGGCTACCACTGACGCGCCACCCGGCAGGCGCACACGGTGCCCCACCCCGGCCTGAACGCCGGGGCCCGCGGGCGCGGCAGCGGACGGTATGCTGTGCGCCACGCCTTTCGCCGTGTGCCGCCCGGCCCCCCGCATGCACGCCTACGTCTACAAGAGCCTCCGCAAGGCCGACACCTACCTGTACCTGGCCGCGCGCGACGACTTCGCGCGCGTGCCGCCGCCGGTGCTCGAGCCGCTGGGGCGGCTGGAGTTCGTACTCGATGTCGCGCTGACGCCCGAGCGCAAGCTTGCCCGGGTCGACCCCGCGGTGGTGCGCGAGAACCTCGCGTTGCGCGGCTTCCACCTGCAACTGCCGCCCGGCCAGCTGGACCCGATGACCGAGGACTGGGGCACCGATGCCTGAGCGCGTGTTCCCGACATGGTGGCCGTGGGCCGCCGGCCTGGCGGGTGCCGCGTTGTGCCTGCTCGCCGGCGTCGGCGGCGTGGTCGCGGCGCTCGCCGGCGTCATCGCTCAACCGCTTCTGGCGCTGGCCGCGCGCGGCTTGACCCGTCGCGACGGCCTGGCGTCCCCGGCGGCGCTGCGGCGCGACGGGCTGGCGCTGCTCGCGCTGTGGGCCATGGCCATTGCCGCGATCGCAGTGCTGGCGGCGTGGCCGCTGTCGGCGCTGCTGCGCAGCGGCGCGCTGTTGCCGGTGCTCGGCCTGAGCGTGGTAGCCGGTGCGGCGGTAGTGGCCCTGTGGCGCACGTGGCCGCTGTGGCAGGGCCTGGCGCGCGACGGCGGAACGCCGCGCGAACACCTCGACGCCCTGCGCGACCTCGACACCGGCGCGTGGCGCGGCCTGGCGGTGGCGGCGGGCATCGCGCTGGTGGCGACGCTGGTGCTGGTGCTGGCGTGGCCGGGCGTGGTCGATGGCGCCGGCGCATGGCTGGCGGCGGCGGCACTGCTGCTCGCCTCCATCGGGCTGCACGCCGCGATGCAGCGCGTGGAGCCGGCCGAGCCGCTGCTGGTGCTCGATGCAGCCGAGGACGCCGACCTCCACCACGACGAACCGCTGCCCGTGCCGGGGCAGGTCCCGGCCGAACCGCTGGAACCGGCTCTTTACGCCGCCGCACGCGGCGGTCGCGTCGAACGCGCACTGGCCTTGCTGGAGGCGGGTGCCGATCCCAACGCCGAGCCGCCGGCCGACGACCGCGACCGCCGCGGCCTGGCGGTGCTGGCCGCGGTGCTGCCGGACCTGCGGCTGCTGCGCGCGTTGATCGCGCGCGGCGTCGACCTCAACGCCGGCCATGCGGGCATGACGCCGCTCATCGCCGCCACCCGCGACAGCTGGCACGGCCGCCCGGACGCGGTGATGACGCTGCTGGCCAACGGCGCCGACCCGCGCGCCACCGACGCCGACGGCAACACGCCGCTGCACCATGCCGCGCGCAGCTCCGACCCCGGCGTGGCAGCGCTGCTGCGCGATGCTGCGGCCGAACTCGACGTCCTCAACGCCGAAGGCCTGAGCCCGCTCGGCGTGGCGTGCGCGTCGGGCAACTGGCGTCTGGCGCGGTTCCTGCTGGAGCGCGGCGCAAAGCCCGAGCCCGCGGGCGGGCAACCGGCGCTGCTGGCCGCCGCCGGCACCGAGGAGGACGACCCCGCCGGCGTCGCCCTGCTGCTCAAGCAGAAGGCCAAGGTCGACGCACCCGGCCGCCACCAGCGCACCGCGCTGCACGAGGCGGTGCGCGCCGGCCACATCGAGATCACCACCACCTTGCTCGCCGCCGGCGCGTCGCCCACGACGCGTGACGCGCACGGCCGCAACGCCCTGCTGGAAGCGGCACGTGGCGGCGCGCTGGCGGTGTTCGAGCGCGTGGTCGAACACCTGCCGCGCGAGGCCGAAGCCGAGGCAGCCGTCGTCGATCACGACGGTCGCAATGCGCTGATCCTGGCGTGCACCGCCGAGTCGGCCAGCCCCGAGCTGGTGCGCCGCCTGCTGGCGATGGGGCTGGACCGCGACCACCGCGACGACACGGGCAAGCGCGCCCTCGACCATGCCGCCGAAGCCGGCCGCTGGTCGCTGGTGGCCGCGCTCGATGCCGGCTACGCGATGCCGGCGTGCCTGGCCGACGGCGATGCCGACGGCGACGAGGACGCGGTCCCGGCCGACCGGCCGCCGTCCGCGCTGCTGCGCGAGGCGCTGCGCGGGGGACGCGAACGCAGCCTCGCCTCGCTGGTGCCGCTGCTGTCGCCGGCCGAACTGGGCCGGATGCTGCACGACGACGATTCGCTGCCCTCGCCCGAGCAGGTCGAGTGGCTGCTGGCGCGCGGCGCCGACCCCGAAGCGCGCGATGCCCGCGGCGACACCGCGGTGTTCGCGTGGCTGTCGCGCGGGCCGGGCGCGCTGGCACCGCTGCAGACGCTGCTGCGCCGGGGCGTGTCGCCGGCCGGCGCCGGCGGGCTGGCGCGGTTCGTCGCGGCCTGCGCAGCGGCCGAACAGGCGGGCCGTAGCCTGGAGCACCTGGCACTGGACCTGCTCGAGCGCGGCGCCGACCCGTTCGCACCGTCCCCGGCCGGCGACCCGCCGCTGACCCTGGCGGTGCGCCTGGGCTGGTCGAAGCTGGCCGCGCGCCTGATCGCCTCGGGCGCACCGCTGGACTCGCGCGACAGCCATGGCATGAGCGCGCTGCACCTGGCCGCCGCGCTCGGACGCGAACCGATGCTGCGGCAGCTGATCGCGCACGGCGCCTCACCCGACCTGCTGGCCGCCGACGGCCAGACGCCGCTGGGCATCGCACTGGCGTCGGGCCGCCGCGACCTGGCCGACTGGCTGGACTGGCGCGGTTGGTCGTTGCCGGGCCGCGCGCTCCACGCCCATGACGTACCGGCCGCCGCCATCGTCGGCGACGCCGATGCGGTGCGGCGCCTGCTGGACCTCGGGCTGTCGGTGGACGCCGTCGACAACCAGGGCTGCACCGCGCTGCTGCGCGCCGCGGGTGGTGGCCACCACGCCGTGGTCGACCTGCTGCTGGCGCGTGGCGCCGACCCGAGGCTGGCCGCGCACTCCGGCGCGACCCCGCTGTCGGCCGCGGTCAGCATGCGCCACGTCGAGATCGTCGACCGCCTGCTCGCCGCCGGCGCGGACCTCGAGCAGCGCCTGCCGGGTGAACTCACCGTATTGATGGTCGCCTGCGCGCTGGGCTTGCCCGACCTCGCCGCGCGCCTGCTGGCCGCCGGCGCCGACGTGCACGCGCGCGACGGCCAGGGCCGCACGCCGGTGCACTGCGCGGCGATGTACGGCTTCGGCGCGCGCGACCGAACGCGCCTGGTGGCGCTGCTCGACACGTTGCTGCTGGCCGGGGCCGAACCGGACGAGGCGGCAGCCGGCGCCACCCCGCTGCTGCTGCTGCTGGGCGCGCGCGCCGAGCCGGGCAGCGCCGCCGACGAGGACATCCTCGGCGCCGGGCTCGAGTTGCTGGTCGACCACGACGCGCGCCTCGATGCGCAGGACCCGCGCGGCTTCGGCCCGCTGCACCTGGCGGCGCTGCACGGCCTGCTGCGCACCGTGCAGTGGCTGCTGCGCGCCGGCGCCGACCCCGACCTGCGCGACAGCCTCAACCGCACCCCGCGCGAGATCGCGGTGATGCGCGGCTTCATCGACATCGCCGCCGAGTTCCAGCCGGCGACCAGCCGGCAGGACGTATCGATGGCGCGGTTCCTGCGGGATCCGCGTTGAGCGCGGGAACAGGGGCTAGGGGCTAGGGGCTAGGGGCTAGGGGCTAGGGGCTAGGGAATTTTTCCGCAGGTCGCGTAGGCAGCGTGCAGCGCGCTGCGATGCGCGCCTGGGTCTTTCATGCCCTGCAGGGACGCCTGCAACGCCGCAGCCTATTCGCCGCGGCCTGCCCCACCCCGATCCGCCTCGAACAGCTGCTCCAGCTCGCGCCGTGCGTCCTGCGCGCTCTGCATCAGCGCGACCTCGTCGTCGTGCACCAGGTACTGCTCGTTGAGGATGCGCTCGTCGTGTTCTCGGAAGCGGGCGGCATGGTCGCGCGCGACATCCTGCGGCACGCCCAGCGCGACCAGCAGGCGCTCGCCCATCGCCAGGCTGGAGTGGAACATCTCGCGCACCGCGTGCGCGCCCATGTCCATCAGCGCCCAGGCGTGCCGACGGTCGCGCGCCCGGGCGAACACCTTCGCCTCCGGGTACAGCCGTCGCAGCATCCGCACCGTGCGCAGGTTGGCCGCGGGGTCGTCGATCGCCACCACAAACGCGCGCACGTGCTGCGCCCCGGCCGCGCGCAGCAGGTCCGGCCGCGCCGGGTCGCCGTAGTAGACGACGTTGCCGAAGCGGCGCACGAAGTCGACCTGCTCGGCGTTGTGCTCGATGGCGATGAACGGGATCTTCTGCGCCACCAGCAGGCGCGCGACGATCTGCCCGAAGCGGCCGAAACCCGCGACCAGCACCTGCGGGTGGTCGTCGGGCACCGTGTCGAACTCGCGCGCCGGCACCGGCTCGGGATGCGTCGCCAGCAGCCGCGATATACCCAGCAGCAGCAATGGCGTGAGTGCCATCGATACACCGACCACCGCCACAAGCCGGTCGCGCAGCGCCTCCTCGATGAGGCCGGCGCGCAGCGCTTCGGCGAACACCACGAATGCGAACTCGCCGCCCAGCGCCAGCACCGCACCCAGGCGCAGCGACTCGCGCCGGCGCAGCCCGCCCGGGTGCAGGCCGATGGCGAACAGCAACGCGAACTTCAACGCCATCAGGCCCGCGACCAGCCCCGCCACCACCCACGGCTCGGCGGCGACGCGCTGCAGGTCGATGCTCATGCCCACGGCCATGAAGAACAGGCCCAGCAGCAGGCCCTTGAACGGCTCGATCTGGGATTCCAGCTCGTGCCGGAATTCGGAATCGGCCAGCAGCACGCCGGCCAGGAACGCACCCAGGCCTGCCGACAGGCCGGCGCCCTGCATCACCCACGCCGCGCCCAGCACCGTCAGGAGCGCCGCGCCGGTGAACACCTCGGGCATGCGCGTGCGCGCGACGATGCGGAACACGTGACGCAACAGGAAGCGGCCGCCGAAGACCACCAGTGCGATCGCGCCGAGTGCCTTGAACACCGCCGTCGCCGACAGGCCGCCGGCATCCACGGCAGCCGCCTGCCCGAGCAGCGGAATCGCCGCCAACAGCGGGATCGCCGCCAGGTCCTGGAACAGCAGGATCGCGAAGGCCAGCCGCCCATGCGGCGCACCAAGCGCCTTGCGCTCGGCCAGCAGCTGCAGGCCGACGGCGGTGGACGACAGCGCCAGGCCGAAACCGATGACCGTGGCCGCCTTCCACCCCAGCCCGCCCCCGAACGCCGCCAGCGCCGCCAGCAGCAGTCCGCTGGCCATGACCTGCAGCCCGCCGGCACCGAACACCGGCTTGCGCATGACCGACAGTCGCGCGGGCGACAGCTCCAGTCCGATCACGAACAACAGCATCACCACGCCGATCTCCGACGCGGCCAGCACCGGCTCGGCATTGCGGATCACCGCCAGCCCATACGGCCCCAACGCCACGCCCGCCGCCAGGTACCCCAGCACCGCCCCCAGCCCCGCACGCCGGAACACCGGCACCGCGATGACCGCTGCCAGCAGGAACACCAGCGCCAACTCCAGACCGCCACCGTGCATGGGACACCTCCGTGGCGGGATTATCCGCTGTTGTCGCCCGCCTCGGATTGGACGTGTCGCCTCTAATCCCGATTCCCACAGCCCCCTTCTCGCGGCTAACCTGCGCGTTCCGTGTTCGAACAGAAGGAACTGTCATGCGTATTTCGGGATGGGCGGCCGCCTTGCTGGGCTGCCTGGTAGCGGGTTTCGCAATCGCGGCGCCCTCGGCGCGCGACCGCGTCGAGTCGAGCCTGCTGGTCAAGGGCGACATCTATCTTGCCGCCGACGGCACGGTGCTGTCGCACACGCTGGACCACGCCGACGAGCTGCCTCCGGGCGTGGTCGACATGATGTCGCGCGCGGTGCGGAACTGGCGGTTCGAGCCCATTGCGCTGCGCGACGGCCACACCAGGGCGCGCGCCCGGATGAACGTGCGGGTCGTGGCATCCAGGCTCGACGATGAGCACTTCAAGGTCGAATTCCGCAACGCCCACTTCGGACAGCCGCCCGCATCCGGCGAATCTGTGGAGGTGGAAGGCGTCATGACACCACCCCGCTATCCGCACGCGGCGGCCAAGGAGCGCGTGGGCGGCACGGTATATCTGGCACTTCGTGTCGGCCGGGATGGCGCGGTCCATGACGCGGCAGCCGAGCAGGTCAACCTTCGCTACCTCGCCTCGGAGCACGCAATGGCACGCTGGCGCAACCTGCTGGCAGGCGCGGCCATCGACAAGGCAAGAGAATGGCGTTTTACGGTCCCCGAGCAGGGGCAGCAGGCCGACAGGCCATGGTGGGTGGTCCGGGTACCGGTCGACTTCGTCATGTCCCATCAGGTACAACCCGAGGACTACCAGTGGAACGCCTACATCCCGGGCCCGCGCCCGCTCATTCCCTGGATGGACCCTGCGTCTCAAGGCCGTAGTGATGCTCTGGCATCCGGCGGCATCTATCCCGAACAGGACACGCTTGAGCTGCTGACGCCGCTCGCGCCTCCGGATCAGGGCTGAATTCGTCCAAAGAGAAACGCCGGCCCAGGGCCGGCGTTTCGGTATCGACAGGTGCGCGATCAGCGCTTCATCGAACTGAAGAACTCGTCGTTGGACTTGGTGGTCTTCATCTTGTCCAGCAGGAACTCCATCGCGCCGATCTCGTCCATGCCGTGCAGCAGCTTGCGCAGGATCCAGATCTTCTGCAGCAGTTCCGGTTCGATCAGCAGGTCCTCGCGGCGGGTGCCGGAGCGGTTGATGTCGATGGCCGGGTAGACACGCTTCTCGGCGATGCGGCGGTTGAGATGGACCTCGGAGTTGCCGGTGCCCTTGAACTCCTCGTAGATCACCTCGTCCATCTTGCTGCCGGTGTCGATCAGCGCGGTGGCGATGATGGTCAGGCTGCCGCCTTCCTCGACGTTGCGGGCCGCGCCGAAGAAGCGTTTCGGGCGGTGCAGCGCGTTGGCGTCGACACCACCGGACAGGATCTTGCCGGAGCTGGGCACGACGTTGTTGTACGCGCGCGCCAGGCGGGTGATCGAGTCGAGCAGGATCACGACGTCCTTCTTGTGCTCGACCAGGCGCTTGGCACGCTCGATCACCATCTCGGCGACCTGCACGTGGCGGCCGGCGGGCTCGTCGAAGGTGGAGGACACGACTTCGCCGCGCACGGTGCGCTGCATCTCGGTGACTTCCTCGGGGCGCTCGTCTACCAGCAGCACGATCAGGTGCACGTCCGGGTGGTTATGCGTGATCGCGGTGGCGACCTGCTGCATCAGCATGGTCTTGCCGGCCTTGGGCGGCGAGACGATCAGGGCGCGCTGGCCCTTACCCTGCGGCGCCATGAGATCCATGATGCGGCCGGTGATGTCTTCGGTGCTGCCATCGCCGCGCTCCAGGCGGAACTTGCGGCGCGGGAACAGCGGCGTGAGGTTCTCGAACAGGACCTTGTTCTTCGACGCCTCCAGCGGCTCGCCGTTGATGGTGTCGACGATCGACAGCGCGAAGTAGCGCTCGCCGTCCTTGGGCCAGCGGATGCGGCCGGACAGGTGGTCACCGGTGCGCAGGTTGAAGCGGCGGATCTGGCTGGGCGAGATGTAGGTGTCGTCCGGGCCGGCCAGGTAGCTGGCCTCGGCCGCGCGCAGGAAGCCGAAACCGTCGGGCAGGATCTCCAGCACGCCGTCGGCGGCCACGCCCTCGCCGTGCCGGGTCAGCACCTTGAGGACGGCGAAGATCACGTCCTGCTTACGGGCGCGGGCGACGCCGTCCTGGATGTTGAGCTGCTCGGCGATCTCCAGCAGCTTGTGCGCGGGCATCCGCTTCAGGTCACCCAGCGAGTACTGCGGGAAACCCTCCGGCACCTGCGGGTTGGCGCGCGGGACGAAGTTCTCGTTGCCGCCGTCGTCGCTGGGCATGCCGTCGCGGTTGCCGCCACGCTCGCCGCGGTTGCGGTCGCGCCGGTTGCGGAAGCGCTCGCGGCGGTTGCCGCGCTGGCCGCCGTCGTTGCCGTCGCCACGCGGGCCGTCGTTCTGGCCGCCGGAGGACGCCTGCCCGCCGGACTGGCCTTCGGCCGGCTTGCCGGCATCGGCCGCGCGTGGGGCGTCGGCACGCGGCGCCTCGGAGCGGGGCTCGTTGCGGGGTGCATCGGACGGCGCGGGCGCGTCGGCCTTGGGTGTATCGGATTTCGCGGGCGCAGACTTGGCGGGCGCGGCATCGCCGCGCGGCGTGGTATCGGCGGGCGCGGCATCGGCCTTGGGGGCACGCGGCTTGCGCACGCGCTTTTCGGCGCTGTCGCCGGCGTCGGGGGTCTGGTCGGACAAGCAGGAATTCCTCGCTAAGCGGCGAGCGCCCGCCATCGGGCGAGCGGGACGTCAGGGACGTGATGATCGAGAAGGGTGCGGCGCCGGGCGGCGGGACGGTGGGCTGTCGCGCCGGTCAACGGTTACGCCGGTGGCGCGAAACTAGCACTGCCGGTGGCCCGCAGCAAGCGGGGACGTGAACGGAAGGGGGTTCGCAGGCGTGTCGGGGGACGTCTCCGGGGGTTGCGTGCCCCCGGATGCGTCGGGGCGGGCGGGGCGCCGGGTGCGCGCCCGCCCTCCGGGTCAGGCGATCGCCTTGTCCAGCATCTGGCTCAGCTGGGCCTTGCCGACCGCGCCGATCTGGGTGGCCTGGACCTGGCCGTCCTTGAACAGCAGCAGCATCGGGATCGAGCGTACGTGGTACTTCATCGCCGTGGTGCGGTTGTGGTCGACGTTGACCTTGGCGATCTTGACGCGGCCGTCGTAGGCCTCGGCCAGTTCGTCCAGGGCCGGGGCGATCATCTTGCAGGGCCCGCACCACTCGGCCCAGAAATCGACCAGGACGGGTTCGGAAGACTGCAGCACGGCGCTGTCGAAATCGGCATCGCCGACATGCATCACTTTCTCGCTCACGGGAGGCTCCTGCGGTGCGGGTTCTGGGGTGGCGGGGCGGCAATGGCCCCGGCCCGGGACGGGGCCCGGCGCGCCATTGCGCTAAACTGGGGCGTTTCGCGGGGCCTTCAAGGCGCCGCGCCTGCGGTCAGGACGCAACTGGCCGACCCCCGGCAGTCTGCGTGGCCCGTGCCGGCCGTGCAAGCGCCCACCACTGCGCGCCACCGCGCGCCGGAATCCTGATACGCATGAGCGACAAACCCCTGACCGACATCACGTTCGACTCGTTCGAACTGCATCCGACCCTGCTGGCCGGCCTCGAAACCGCCGGCTTCACCCGCTGCACCCCGATCCAGGCCATGACCCTGCCGGTCGCGCTCAAGGGCGGCGACGTCGCCGGCCAGGCGCAGACCGGCACCGGCAAGACGCTGGCGTTCCTGGTCGCCGTCATCAACCGCCTGCTGACCCAGCCGGCACTGGCCGAGCGCAAGCCCGAAGACCCGCGCGCCCTGATCCTGGCGCCCACGCGCGAGCTGGCGATCCAGATCCACAGGGACGCCGTGAAGTTCGGGAGCGACCTGGGCCTGAAGTTCGCGCTGGTCTACGGCGGCGTGGACTACGACAAGCAGCGCGCGCTGCTGCAGGAAGGCGCCGACGTCATCATCGCCACGCCCGGCCGCCTGATCGACTACGTCAAGCAGCACAAGGTCGTGTCGCTGCACGCCTGCGAGATGTGCGTGCTGGACGAGGCCGACCGGATGTTCGACCTGGGCTTCATCAAGGACATCCGCTTCCTGCTGCGCCGCATGCCCGCGCGTACCACGCGCCAGACCCTGCTGTTTTCCGCCACGCTCAGCCACCGCGTGCTGGAGTTGGCCTACGAGCACATGAACGAGCCGCAGAAGCTGGTGGTCGAGACCGAGACCATCACCGCCTCGCGCGTCCGGCAGCGGCTGTACTACCCGGCCGACGAGGAAAAACTCCCGCTGCTGCTGGGCCTGCTGTCGCGCAGCGAGGGCGCGCGCACCATGGTGTTCGTCAACACCAAGGCCTTCGTCGAGCGCGTGGCGCGGTCGCTGGAGCGCGCCGGCTACCGCGTCGGCGTGCTGAGCGGCGACGTGCCGCAGAAGAAGCGCGAGTCGCTGCTGAAGAAGTTCCAGGCCGGCCAGCTGGAGATCCTGGTCGCCACCGACGTGGCCGCGCGCGGCCTGCACATCGATGGCGTCAGCCACGTCTACAACTACGACCTGCCGTTCGACGCCGAGGACTACGTGCACCGCATCGGCCGCACCGCGCGGCTGGGCGCCGAAGGCGACGCGATCAGCTTCGCCTGCGAGCGCTACGCGCAGGGCCTGCCGGACATCGAGGCGTACATCGAGCAGAAGATCCCGTCCGAGCCGGTCACCGCGGAACTGCTGACGGCGCTGCCGCGCACGCCGCGCGCCGTGCCCGAGGGCAGCGAGGGCGACGACTCCGAGAGCATCGGCGAGATCTTCAAGGAAGCGCGCGAGCAGCGCGCGGCCGACGAGGAGCGCCGTGGTGGCGGCCGCCGTGGTCCGGCCGGCAGTGGCGGCGGGCGCAGCCGCAGTGGCGAGCGCCGCAGTGAAGGCGGCGCACCGCGTCCGCGCCGCCCGCGCCGCGACGAAACCGGTGCCGGTGCCGGTGCCGGTGCAGACGCTGGTGCCGGCGCAGAGGCGGGTGTCGCCGAAGCACGCGCGCCGCGCCCGCAGACCGCGGCCACCGCGCCCGATGCCACGCCTGCTGCAGGTGACGACGCCGCCCGTCCGCCGCGCAAGCGCCGTCGCCGCCGCGGTGGCCGCAAGCTGGCCGAAGGCGAGGCTGCAGCGCCCGCCGCGGCAGGCAATGCCACGCCTGCAGCCGCGCCGACGCCGCGCCGGTCCGGCCCGACCCAGGTCAACGCACGCAAGGCCAATGCCGGTGCACCGGCCGCATCGACCCCGGCCGCCGAGAAGCCCGGCCTGCTGGGCCGCATCGGCCGCGGACTGAAGTCGCTGGTCACGCGGGCGCCGCGCTCGCAGCACTGACGCGACCACGGCGGGATTACCCCCGCGCCTGATTGCACCCACGTACGGCCGGTCGATCCCTCGACCGGCCGTACGCGCTTTTGCATCTGCCTGGTTTACGTCTGCCCGTTTCCTTCTGCCCGCCTTCCCTTCTGCGATACTCCCGGCTCCCCCGACACCGGACCGCCCACTGTCCATGCCCGTCCTGCGATTCGACAACGTCAGCAAGCACTACGCCGGCGGCCGCCAGGCCCTGAGCGAAGTGACGTTCGAGGTCGACGCCGGCGAGATGCTGTTCGTCACCGGGCACTCCGGCGCCGGCAAGAGCACGCTGCTCAAGCTGATCCACCTGTCCGAGCGCGCCAGCCGCGGCGCGGTGCTGTTCAACGAGCGCAACCTGCGCAACGTTCGCGGCCGCCAGGTGGCCATGCACCGGCGCGAGGTCGGTGTCGTCTTCCAGGACCACCGCCTGCTGGCCGACCGCAGCGTCGCCGACAACGTCGGCCTGCCGCTGCTGCTGCGCGGCACCGCCCGCGGCGATATCGGCAAGCGCGTGCGTGTGGCGCTGGAAAAAGTCGCGTTGGCCGACCGCGGCGATGCGCTGCCGACACAGCTGTCGGCCGGTGAACAGCAACGCGTCGGCATCGCCCGCGCGCTGGTGACCGAACCCCGGCTGCTGGTGGCCGACGAGCCCACCGGCAACCTCGATCCCACCCTGTCGGCCGAAATCATGGCGCTGCTGGAGTCGCTGCCCGAGCGCGGCACCAGCGTGCTGGTCGCCAGCCACGACCTGGGCCTCGTCAAGCGCATGCGCAAGCGCGTGCTGGTGCTGGGCGACGGCCGCCTGCTGGACGACATCCGGCCCGAGGACCTCGCGGAATGACCGCACCGACCACCCACACGGTCACTCCGCGCAGCCGCTCCCGCATCGGGGCATGGCTCGACCACCACGCCTACAGCTTCGTGGCCAGCATCGGCCGCATGCTCGGCAAGCCGTGGGCCACGCTGCTGACCGTCGGCGTCATGGCGGTGGCGCTGGCCTTGCCGCTGGGCCTGTGGGGCGCGCTGTCCAACGTCGAGCGGCTCGCTGGCGATGTGCGCCAGTCGCGCCAGGTGAGCGTGTTCCTGCAACCGTCGGTGGATGGCGGCCAGGCCGCGGCACTGGCCGACACCCTGCGCGGCGATGCCGACGTGGCCGCGGTGGAGCTGCGCACGCCCGACCAGGGCCTTGCGGAGCTGCATGAGCGCGGCGGCCTCGGCGAGGCGGTCGACGCGCTCGACTCACTCGGCCTGGACGAAAACCCGCTGCCCTACCTGTTGCTGGTGACGCCGTCCGGCGACGAACGCCTGCTCGCCGACCGCCTGCAATCGCTGCCCCAGGCCGATGTCATCCAGCACGATGCCGCGTGGCGCGAGCGCCTCGACGGCTGGTTGCGCTTTGGCCTGCGGCTGGCCGCGGTGCTCGCCGTGCTGCTGGGGTTGGGCGCGGCGTTGGTGGTCGGCAACACGGTGCGACTGGACATCCAGCAGCGGCGCGAGGAGATCGGCGTGCTGCAGCTGCTGGGCGCCACCGATGGATTCATCCGCAGGCCGTTCCTGTACCTGGGCGCGTGGTATGGCCTGGCCGCGGGTGCACTCGCACTGCTGGTGCTGACCGGCACCCAGCTGGCATTGAGCGCACCGCTGGCGGAACTGGCCGCCAGCTACGGCAGCGACTTCGCCCTGCGCGGGTTCGCGCCGCTGCACGTGCTGGCGATCGTGCTCGCGGCGGCCGCGCTGGGGTGGCTCGGCGCCGGCCTCGTGACCGGCCATTACCTCCGCCAGACCCGCCCCACCGACACCTGAGCACCGCCGTGACCGACGAGACCTCCACCCTGCGCCACGTCGCCGCGCCCGCCCCGCGGGTGATGGTGGTGGACGGGAGCAAGCTGGTGCGCAAGCTGATCGGCGACGTGCTGCAGCGCGAGGTCGCCGATGTCGAGGTGGTGTCGTGCGGCAGCATCCGCGAGGCGCGCGAGGCGCTGGCCGCCGGACCGGTCGACCTCGTCACCACGTCGCTGTCGCTGCCCGACGGCGACGGCATCGCGCTGGCGCGCAGCGTGCGCGAGGCGGCGGGGCAGCGCTACGTGCCGATCATCGTGATCTCCGCCGATGCACAGGCGCACCTGGAGTCGCGCCGCTTCACCGAGGACGTCACCGACTACTTCGACAAGGCGCTGGGCCATACCGCGCTGGCCGCCTTCATCCGCGGCTACGTGCAGCCGCAGCCGATCCCCGGCGCGCGCGTGCTGTATGTCGAGGACAGCAAGGTCGTCGCACTGGCGACCAAGCGCATGCTCGAGCGCCAGCAACTCACGGTGCTGCACTTCGTCGGCGTGGAAGAAGCGCTCGAGTACCTGGAGCAGCACCGCGGCCAGGACGACATCGGCACCGACCTGGTGCTGACCGACGTCTACCTGAAGGGCGAGCTGGAAGGCAGCGACCTGCTCGACCGGCTGCGCAAGGATTTCGGCTACGGCAAGCGGCGCCTGCCCGTGCTGGTGATGACCGGCGACGCCAACCCCGACAACCAGTCCAACCTGCTGCGCGCCGGTGCCAACGACCTGGTACTGAAACCGATCGAGGAGCGGTTGCTGGTAACCAAGACGCTGTTCCAGCTGCGGCTTTCGAAGCTGCCCTGAGCGCAGGACGCCGCACGACACCCTTCGCGACTCGCCAAGAACCCGAACGACAAGGAGTCATATCGATGGATCGCACCCAGGCCGAAACCGCCGCGCAAGCGCTGCTTGATCCCGAGCTGCACGCGCGCGAATCCGAAATGCAGGCAAGGCAACGCCGGGAAGAGCATGCCCGCACCCAGCGTCGGCACGGGCTGTTCGCACTGGCCGGGTTTCTCGTCGCAGGCGGCATCGGCCTGCTCGTGTTCGAGCGCATCGGCATGTACGGCATGATTGGCGCGTTCGCAGGCCTGCTGTGCGCGTACGGGTACGACCGGTGCCTGGGACTTCCCGGATCCTGAGCCCGGTGGACAGCGCCCGCATCCAACTCGAGCCTTCCTGGAAGGCGCACGTCGGCGACTACCTGCAGCGCGACGACATGCAGGCGCTGGCGGCCTACCTGCGCGAGCGCAAGGCTGGAGGCGCGCGCATCTACCCGCCGGGCGCGGAAATCTTCGCCGCGTTCGAGGCCACGCCGTTCGATTCGGTGAAAGTGGTGGTGCTGGGCCAGGACCCGTATCACGGCCCCGGGCAGGCCCACGGGCTCTGTTTCTCGGTGCATCCCGGCGTCGACGTGCCGCCGTCGCTGCTCAACATCTACAAGGAGCTGGAGCGCGACACCGGGTTCGTGCGCCCGGACCACGGCTACCTGATGGACTGGGCCCGGCGCGGCGTGCTGCTGCTCAACAGCGTGCTGACGGTGGAGGCCGGCCAGGCCGGCAGCCACCAGGGCCGCGGCTGGGAAGGCTTCACCGACCATGTCGTGGACACGCTCAACCGCGAGCGCGAAGGCCTGGTGTTCCTACTGTGGGGCAGTTACGCGCAGAAGAAGGGCGCGGTCATCGATACCGGCCGGCATCGCGTGCTCAAGGCCCCGCACCCGTCGCCGCTGTCGGCGCACCGTGGGTTCCTGGGCTGCGGGCATTTTTCCAAGGCCAACGAGTACCTCGTCCGCCGCGGGCTCAAGCCGATCGACTGGTCGTTGCCGCCGAAGAGTGCCCTCGCGACCGAATGACGGGCGCACGGTAGCCGGCAGTCATTGTAGGAGCGGCTTCAGCCGCGAACACCGCCCCATGCAAGCACCGCACCTTCGTGATCGCGGCTGAAGCCGCTCCTACAGGGGCCGGGGAGTGATCGGCGACTTGCCTATCCCAGCCCCTCGCGCCCATGCGGCGCATCCAGGTCCTGCACCGGCCCGGCCGGCACGATCCGGGTCGGATTGATCCAGTCGTGGCTGCGGTAGTAGTGGTTCTTGATGTGCTCGAAGTCCACCGTCTCGCGCACCCCCGGATGCTGGTAGAGGTCGCGCAGGTACGCGTGCAGCACCGGGTATTCGGCCAGCTTGCGCAGGTTGCACTTGAAGTGGCCGTGGTAGACCGGATCGAAACGCAGCAGCGTGGTGAACAGCCGCCAGTCGGCTTCGGTCACGCGGTCGCCGCACAGGTAGCGGCGGCGGCCAAGATGCGACTCCAGCCAGTCGAGCGTGTCGAACAGTGCCGTCACCGCGGCCTCGTACTTGTCCTGTGCGCTGGCGAACCCGGCCTTGTACACCCCGTTGTTGACCGTGTCGTAGATGCGCGCGTTGTAACCGTCGACCTCCTCGCGCAGCTCCTCGGGGTAGTAATCGCCCGGCGACGCGCCCACGCCATCGAAGGCGCTGTTGAACATGCGGATGATGTCGGCCGACTCGTTGCTGACGATCGTGCCCCGCCGGGTGTCCCACAGCACCGGCACCGTGACCCGGCCGGTCGCGTGCGGATCGGCACGGGTATAGACCTCGTGCAGGCAGCGCGCGCCGTTGATGGTGTCGGGCCGGGTGCCGGGCGCTTCGGCGAACGTCCAGCCGTCCGCGCCCATGAACCAGTGCACCACGGACAGGCCGATCATCCGGTCCAGCCCCTTGAGCTGGCGGAATATGAGGGTCCGGTGCGCCCACGGGCAGGCCAGGGATACGTACAGGTGGTAACGGCCGGGCTCGGCCTCGAACCCGCCCTCGCCGGTCGGACCGGGCGTCCCGTCCGCCGTCACCCAATGCCGGAACCGGCTGGTTTCGCGCCTGAACGCGCCGCCGGTGGACTCGGTGTCGTAGCCCTGCTGGGTCCACGTGCCGTCGATCAGTCGTCCCACGCTCCGCCTCCTGGTTCTGCCCGATCCGGGCCGGTCAAGCGCCCCAGCCTGCCGGCCGCACGGGCCACGGGACGTGAGGATTCACGCCGATCCGACGAGGCCCACCGTCCCATGAATGCAACAATGCGGAACTTCCGGGCGCCTTAGCAGTCGAACCGACCCACTGCTAAACTCGACGCCATGACCCAGATCGCCCTCTCCCAGTCCCTGGTCGCCAACAACCTGCCGGTGCCGAGCCCGCTCGGGTCGCTGGACGCGTACATCAACGCCGTCCACCAGATCCCCGTGCTCACCGCCGAGGACGAGCAGGCGCTCGCGCGCCGGTTCCACGCCGACGAGGACCTCGACGCCGCCCGCGAACTGGTGCATTCGCACCTGCGCTTCGTGGTGCATGTCGCGCGCGGCTACAACGGCTACGGCCTGCCGCTGGGCGACCTGATCCAGGAAGGCAACATCGGCCTGATGAAGGCGGTCAAGCGCTTTGATCCCGACCAGGGCGTGCGCCTGGTGTCGTTCGCGGTGCACTGGATCCGCGCCGAGATGCACGAGTTCATCCTGAAGAACTGGCGCATCGTCAAGGTCGCCACGACCAAGGCGCAGCGCAAGCTGTTCTTCAACCTGCGCAGGAGCAAGAAGCGCTTGGGCTGGATGAACGCCGAGGAAGTGCGCACCGTGGCGCGCGACCTCAACGTGTCCGAGCGCGAGGTTCTGGAGATGGAGTCGCGCCTGTCGGGCCGCGACATCGGCTTCGACGCGCCGGCCGGCGAGGACGACGACCACGCCCCGCCGTCGCCCGCGGCCTACCTGCGCGCCGACAGCGAGGACCCGTCGCAGACCTACGAGCGCGAGGACGAGGAAGACAGCAAGCTGGCGCTGCTGCGCGAAGGCATGGCCGGGCTGGACGAGCGCTCGCGCGACATCGTCATGCGCCGCTGGCTGGACGACGGCAACAAGGTCACCCTGCAGGAGCTGGCCGACGAATACGGCGTATCGGCCGAGCGCATCCGGCAGGTCGAGGCCAACGCGCTCAAGAAGATGCGGGCGTTGTTCGCGGCGTGAACCGAGCCGCCACCGACCCGATAAAAAAGCCCGGGATTCCCCGGGCTTTTTTGTGCAGCCGTCGGTGGAACCGGGTTACCAGACCACCTCGGCCATCGAGCAGTTCAGGCCGGAACCGATGCCCAGCAGTGCCACGCGGTCGCCCTTCTTCAGGCGGCCCATCTCGCGCAGCTTGCTCAGCACGATCGGCACCGAGGCCGGGCCGATGTTGCCGTGCTCGGCAAAGATCGTCAGCACCTTCTTCGGGTCGATCCCGAAGGCCTTGACGAAGGCCTGGGTGTGGACCTGGCTGACCTGGTGGATGACGAATTCATCCAGTTCCTCCACCACCCAGCCCAGCGCCTGCTTGGCGGCGACGAAGGTCTTCTGCGCCAGCTTCAGGCCCTCGATCAGCAACAGGCGGGTGTCGGTGACCATGCGGTCCAGGTTGCCGCGGCACAGGCCGTTCCACTCGGTGGCGGCACGCGTCACGCCACCGCGGTAGCGCGGGGCAGCCGGCACCAGCTCGGCGCGCGCCATCACCATCGCGGCGGCGCCGCAACCCAGCGTCAGCGTGGCCAGCTCGTTGCGGAACTGCTCTTCGGTGGCGTCCGGCGAGGTCAGGCGCTCGAGCGTCTTCTCGTACGCCAGGTCGGCGGTCTCGCCGTCGACCACCAGCGCGTACTCGATCTCGCCGCGCTCGATCATGCGCGCGGCGATGTCCATGCCGTTGATGAATGCCAGGCACGCGTTCGCGACGTCGAAGTTCTGGCAGTGCTCGGTCAGGCCGAGGTTGCCGCTGACGATGCTGGCCGTGGACGGCTCCAGGTAGTCGCGGCTGACGGACGTGTTGACCAGCAGGCCGACCTTGGATGAGTCGATGCCGGCGTCATCCATGGCCTTGCGCGCGGCCAGCGTGGCCGCGTCGGAGGCCAGCATCGGGCCGTCCCACAGGCGGCGCGCGTGGATGCCGGCGATGTCCTTGAGCACGTCGGTGCGGATGCCCAAGCGGTCGAGTGTCGGCTTGAGCCGCGCGTTGATGTCGTCCGAGCTCAAGCGGCGCGGCGCGTCGATATGGGCCAGGCCGGCGATGGCGACGTGTTGGAACAGCATGGGCGATGGACCGAATGCGGAAAACACGCAAGGGTACCGCGTTGCCGGCCCGGGCGCATTAGCCGGGGTTGCCGGCAAGGCCGCCGCCGGTTGGGCGACGTTGGCCGCATGTTCGCCGCGTGGCGTGGTCTGCGGGTTCAGCCTTGCAGCGGGAAGGTCTCCGCGCCGTCGCGCGGGGCCGGCCGGACCGGGGTCAGCAGCGCACTGGCGTTGCCGCAGCGGTAGCCGGCGAAACGCTGCTCGCCCTGCACCGGCGGGCCCAGCGGCTGGATCGTGTCCGCGCCCATGCCCGGGCCCTCGTTGCGCGCGAGGGTTTCCAGCTCCTCGCGCACGCGCAGTTCGTTGCGCTCGTAGAAGGCGACGCTGTCCTTGACCGACACGGCGATCTCGCCCCGCTTCTCGCAGCCCGCAGGTGCGCTGCCGGCCGGGATCACCCGCACGGCGCTGGCGCCGGGGGCCATGTGCACCCAGGTGCAGGCGCTGGCGAGCAGCATCGTGGTGGCGGCGATGGCAAGGGGTCGGATCATTGCGGTGCCCTTCGGAACGGGATGCGGGATTGTCGCCGCATCGCAGCGGGTTGGGGCGGACCAGGGTGAATCCGGAATGACTCGGCGCATGATCGATGCTCCGGCCAATGTAGGAGCGGCTTCAGCCGCGATCGTCTGCAGGAGATGTGAACGCTGCGAACAAGACCTCCGACAGTTGCGGTCGCGACTTATGTCGCCTCCTACACCGTCGAGCGGATTTCGGATCGCGGCTGAAGCCGCTCCTACAAAGGCGGGAGGATCATTGCCTTGAAGGCGAACTCCGCCGGGTGGCTGCCCACCCGGCGGAGGCGTTGCTTACTCGGCGTCGCCACCGTCCGTGCTGGCCGTGGCGGACGCCGCGACCGGCCGGCCATCGGCGTCGAGCACCTGCACCGTGCCCAGTTCGAGCGAACGCACCGGCACTTCGATCTGGTCGAGGTCGCCCACCACCACCCAGGTCAGCGCATCCGGGTCGATTGTGGTGGCGGCCTGCGCGACCTGTGCCGGCGTCAGGGCTTCGATCTCCGCCTTGCGGCGCGCCACGTAGTCGTCCGGACGGTCGTAGCGGACCATGCTGCTGATCGTGCCGCGCACCGCGCTGCCGGATTCGTACGCACCGGGCAGGCTGCGGATCTCGTTGGCGCGGACCTTGGCGACTTCCTCGTCCGTCGGCGGCGTGGTGCCCGCGGCGTACTCGGTGATCTCGCGCTTGAGCTCGGCCATCGACTCGGCGGTCTTGTCGATCTGCACCGGCGCGAACGCCAGCCACGGGCGCTGGCCCAGCGCATCGGGCGCGAAGCTGTAGGAGCCGTAGGCCCAGTGCTTGTCCTCGCGCAGGTTCATGTTGAGGCGCGAGCTGAACTGGCCGCCGAGCACGGTGTTGGCGAACTCGAATTCCGTCGCGTCATCCGACATGGTCGAGGGCACCAGCTGGCCGACGAAGATGTTGGCCTGCACAGCGCCCGGCTGGTCGATCAGGAACACGCGCGGAGCCGTCGGACGCTCGACGTCGGCGACCTCGCCGGTGCTCGCCGGCTCGCCTTCGCCCTTCCAGTCGCCCAGGTGCTTTTCGAGCATCGGCACGACCTCGGCCAGCGTCGTGTCGCCGACCACGACCAGCGTCGCGTTCTCCGGCCGCACCCAGGTGCGGTGGTAGGCGAGCAGGTCGTCGCGCGTGAGCGAGGCGATCGACTCCTCCGTGCCCGACCCGCTGAACGGCATGGCGTAGGCGTGGCCTTCGCCGTACAGCAGCGGCGGCATCACCCGCAGCGCGGCGGAATTGGGGCGCGCCTTTTCCTGCTTGATGCCGGCGATCCAGGTCGCCTTGACGCGGTCGATCTCCGCCTCGGAGAACGTCGGGCGACGCAGCATGTCGGCGAACAGGGCCAGGGAGGGGTCCAGCTGGTCCTTGAGCGCGGACAGGTACGCGCTGCCGCCATCCAGCGACGCGCCCGCACCCAGCTCGGCACCCAGCGCCTCGGCGCGGCCGGCGAACTCAAGCGCGCTGTAGTCCGCCGCGCCCTCGTCCAGCATGCTCATCGCGAAGCTCGAGGTGCCCAGCTTGTGCCCGCCCAGGGCATCGGCCTTGTAGCCGCCGTCGAGCAACAGGCTCATCTGGACGACCGGCACTGCGCTGCGTTCGGCCAGGATGACCCTGGTGCCGTTGCTGAGCGTGGCGCGCTGCAGGTCCGGGAACTTCAGCTCCGGGAATTCCCCGGGCATCGGCGGG
>MIDV01000092.1:48822-54392 GCA_001830245.1 Lysobacterales bacterium RIFOXYA1_FULL_69_10
CACCGTCGATTCGGTGGTGGCGTACCTGGCGTCGACCGCTGGGAGTGCCAGCGGCGCCGGGTCGACGGCCGCGTCCTCGGCCAGCGGGGTGCGCTCGCCGGGCTGCACGACCAGCGTGTGGTCGCCATCGCCCAGCCACTCGCGACCCGCGGCCTGCAGCTGCGCCGGCGTCACGGCGGCGACGTTGTCGAGCGTCCCGCGGAAGCAGCCCGGATCGCCGGCGTAGATCTCGCACGCGGCCAGCGCGTCGGCCTTGCCGCCGAACCCGCCGATGCGCTCGATGCCGCGGATGAAGCCGGCGCGGATCACCGTCTTGGCCTGCGCGACCTCGTCGGCCGTCGGCCCCTCGGCGAGCAGCGTCTCGAGCTCCTCGTCGACGATGGCTTCGACCCTGGCCGGGTCGACGCCGTCCTTGACCGTGGCCACCACCAGGAAGTTGGAGCCCAGCTGCGACTCGCTGACCGCGGCGCTGACGCTGTCGACCAGCTTGTCCTCGTGCACCAGCCGCTTCTCCAGGCGAGAGGTGTCGCTGCCGCCCAGCACGCGCGCCAGCACGTGCAGGCGGTCGATGTCGACGGTGTTGGTCGGCGCGACGTTCCAGGCACGGTAGATGCGCGCCTGCGGCACGTTGTCCTGCATCACCTCGCGCGTGTCGGCGGGACGCTTGGCCACGTCGACCGCAGGCTGCGCCATGTCCGGGCCGGCCGGAATGTGGCCGAAGTACTGGGCGACCTTCTCCCTGGCGGTGGCGACATCGATGTCGCCGGCCAGTACCAGCACCGCGTTGTTCGGGCCGTACCAGGCGCGGAACCACGTCTTGACGTCCTCGAGCGAGGCCGCGTTGAGGTCGGCCATCGAGCCGATCACGCTGTGGTGGTAGGGGTGCCCTTCCGGATACAGCGCCTCGTTGAGCTTGGTCCAGACCTGGCCGTAGGGCTGGTTCTCGCCCTGGCGCTTCTCGTTCTGCACCACGCCGCGCTGCTCGTCGAGCGTCTTCTGGTCGATCGCGCCGAGCATGTGGCCCATGCGGTCGGACTCCATCCACAGCGCCAGATCGAGCGCGGTGGTGGGGACGTTCTGGAAGTAGTTGGTGCGGTCGGTGTTGGTGGTGCCGTTCATGTCGGTGGCGCCGACCAGCTCGAACGGGGTGAAGTACTCGCCGCGGTAGTTCTCGGTGCCGTTGAACATCAGGTGCTCGAACAGGTGCGCGAAGCCGGTGCGGCCGCGCGGCTCGTCCTTGCTGCCCACGTGGTACCAGAGGTTGACCGCGACGACCGGCGCCTTGCGGTCGGTGTGGACGATCACCTTCAACCCGTTGGGCAGGGTGAACTCCTCGTAGGCGATATCGACTTCGGCCTGCTGTGCATGCGCCGGTGCGGCGGTGAACGCCAGCGCGCCAGTGGCGGCGGCGATGGCGAGGGCGAGGACGGCGGCGCGGGGCCGGGCAACGTGGGACATCGTGCACTCCTGTGGCGGATCGTGCCGGCCTGCCTGGCCGGCGTGGTGGCCCGGTCGGGCCGGTTCAACCGCCATCCTAGCCACCCGCACCGGGGGGTGCGCATGGGCCACAAGTCCGGGACGGCTGCATCCGCGTGTCGGCGGCTCCCGTACCTGTGCATGGTTCCCGCCGGCGGGCGTCGCGTACCGAAGCGTTCCTGCGTGCTCCCGCTGGTCCCGGTCGTCGCGCGCGCTCCCGCCCATACGGCGCCGCGGCATCCGGGCCGAGGCCGCGGCTCCGCCGGCGGGCACCTTCGCGCAGGGCCCCGCACCCCGTGCGTAGACTGGCGGGCCCGACGATTCCGCTGCGCAAGGATCCGGCCCATGTCCCAGCCCCGCCATTGCCTGGTCACCGGCGCCAACCGTGGCCTCGGTCTGGAATTCGTCCGCCAGTTGCTGGCCGCCGGCGACCACGTGGTCGCCACCTGCCGCCACCCCGGCCGCGCCACCACACTCAACACGCTGACCGGCGAGCACCCGGGCCGGCTGCACGTGCTGCCGCTGGACCTGGCCGAACCGCGCACGCATGCCGAACTCGCGCGCGAGCTGCCGCTGGTGCTGGGCGACGACGGCCGGCTGGACCTGCTGGTCAACAACGGCGGCGTGCTGCATTCGGGCGAGCGCTTCGGCCACGTCGAGCCGGCGCAATTGCAGGACAGCCTGCGCGTCAACGCGGCCGGCCCGTTCCTGCTGACGCAGGCGCTGGCCCCGGTGCTGGCCGACGGCGCCGTCGTCGTGAACATGTCGTCGCGACTGGGCTCGATCGCCAGCGTGGAAGGCTTCAACACGCCGACCTACGCCATCTCCAAGGCCGCCCTGAACATGGCCACCGTTCTGCTGGCGCGCGCGCTGGCCGAGCGCGGCATCACGGTGATCGCCGTGTCCCCGGGCTGGGTGCGCACCGACATGGGCGGCAAGGACGCGCCGGTCGAGCCGGTCGATTCGGTCGCCGGGCTGCTCGAGCAGGTCGCGCGCGCCACGCTCGCCGACAGCGGCCGCTTCATCGACTACCGCGGCGAGGCGATCGACTGGTAGGGTCGCGCGCCGCGCCCGCCTCCTCCCTGCATGCTCGACGTCATCCTCTACCAGCCCGAGATCCCGCCCAACACCGGCAACGTCATCCGCCTGTGTGCCAACAGTGGCGCGCGCCTGCACCTGGTGCGCCCGCTGGGGTTCGAGCTGGAGGACCGGCAGTTGCGCCGCGCGGGGCTGGATTACCACGAGTACGCCGCGCTGGCGGTACACGACACCCTGGACGCGGCGCTGGCCGCCATCGCGCCGCAGCGGCTGTTCGCCCTGAGCACGCGCGGGCAGGTGCGCTACGACACCCCCGCCTATGCCCCCGGCGACGCGCTGCTGTTCGGCTCCGAAACCCGGGGCCTGCCCGATGCCGTGCTGGCCGCCGTGCCGACCGCGCAGCGCCTGCGCCTGCCGATGAGGCCCGGCAACCGCAGCCTCAACCTGTCCAACGCGGTGGCGGTGGTGGTGTTCGAAGCCTGGCGGCAGCAGGGCTTCGACGGCGGCGCCTGACCCCGACCTCCAGGTCGCGTCGCCTGGACCATGAACCGGGCGTGTAAGTTCCTGCACCCGTCAGTTCAATATTAAGGCTTCGTTGAAAGTCACTCCGGATACTGGCCCGACCGGTTCCAGCCGGCCGCCGCGCGGCCACTGGACGGCAGGGCCCGAAGAAGGTCCGCCCGCCGGCCCCCGAATCCGAAAACAAGAGAGGCCCCAGATGAAGCGTTCCCCCGCCCTGACCAAGCTTGCCGCCTTCACCCTGCTGGCCGCGCTGCCGCTGGCCGCGACCGCCGCCGACGGCGTGTCCTACAACTATGTGGAAGGCGGCTACGCCGGCACCAACACCGACGGCGGCGACGCCGACGGCTGGGCCGTGAACGGCTCCGGTGCCATCGCCCCGAATTTCCACCTGTTCGGCGGCTACAGCAACCAGGAAATCGATAACAGCAACGTCGACTTCGACCAGTGGCGTGTCGGCGTCGGCTACAACCACGAAGTCAGCCCGCGCGCCGACCTGGTCACCCGCGTGGCCTACGAGAAGTTCGACGCCGGCCGCGACATCCTCGGCAACGATCTGGACGCCGACGGCTGGAGCGTGGAGGCCGGTGTCCGCGGCTCGCTCGCCCCGGCGCTGGAAGGCTATGCGATGGCCGGTTTCGAGGATGGCGAGACCATCGGCGGCGGCGACCGCGATGGCGAGTTCTACGGCCGCCTCGGCGCGCAGGTGAAGTTCAACCCGATGTGGGGCATCAACGGCGATGTGAAGTTCATCGACGGCGATACCCAGTTCTTCGTCGGCCCGCGCATCACGTTCTGATCGCACCGGCACCGCAGCACCACATCGCGATCTCTCTCTCCCCCGGTCGGTCTCCCCCCGACTGTCGCGATGCGAAGCCCGGCTCCGGCCGGGCTTCTCTTTTCTGCGTGGAGGACCGGCGCTCGCTGCTGACCGTGGTGAGTCAGCTTCCCACCATGAAAAAGCCCGGCTTCGAGCCGGGCTTTTTTATTGGAACAACCCGTTCGGGTATTCCGGTTTCTGCTCGCGCGCCAGCAACTGGCGCAGGCCGTCGGTGGGGGTGATGTCGCCGTGCAGCACGGCCTGCACCGCGCTGGAGATCGGCAGCTCGATGCCGTGGCGCTGCGCTTGCCGCATCACCTCGTCGGCGGTCTGCACGGATTCGACCACCTGGCCGATCGCGCGCACCGCGTCCGCGATCGACTGTCCACGGCCCAGTGCCAGGCCCAACCGGCGGTTGCGCGACAGGTCGCCGGTACACGTCAGCACTAGGTCGCCCAGGCCAGCCAGCCCCATCAGTGTCTCGGCCTTGCCGCCGATCGCCTGGTTGAGCCGCAGCATCTCGTTGAGGCCGCGGGTGATCAGTCCGGCACGGGCGTTGAGGCCGAGCTCCATGCCGTCGGCGACGCCGGTGGCGACGGCCAGCACGTTCTTCATCGCCCCGCCGAGTTCGGCGCCGAGCATGTCGTCGCCGGTGTAGGCGCGGAACGCCGGGCCGTGCAGCACGTCGGCGACGGACTGGGCGAACGCCGGCGTGTCCGAATGCACCGTCAGCGCGGTCGGCAGGCCGGCGGCGACTTCCTTGGCGAAGGACGGTCCGGTCACGACCGCCAGCGGCACGCCCTCGCCCAGCACCTCGCCGGCGACCTCATGCAGGAAGCGGCCACTGCCCGGCTCGAAACCCTTGGTCGCCCACGCCACGCCGGCCCCAGCAGGCCGGTGGGGCGCCAGCGCACGCAGGGTTTCGGCGAAGGCGTGGGACGGCACGACCACCAGGACCAGCTCGGCATCGCGCAGCGCGCCGGCCAGGTCGGTGGTGGCACGCAGCGACTCCGGCAAGGCCAGGTCGGGCAGGTAGCGCGGATTGCGGTGCTCGCCGTCGATGGCCGCAACACATTCGGCGTCACGGCCCCACAGCGTGGTGGGGCACCCGTGGCGGGCGGTCAGTGCCGCCAGCGCGGTGCCCCACGAGCCGGCGCCAAGCACCGCCACGCGCGGCATGGGGGCGCCCCGCACGGCCGCTCCGTTCGGCACGGCGGCCAAATCAGGCGTTGCCGGCGGCTTCGGTATCGGCCAGGCCGTTTTCCTGGCCCGCCTGCTGGGCGGCGCGCTGGCGCAGGCCCTCGGCGTAGAGCGCGTCGAAATTGATCGGCTGCAGCAGGAACGGCGGGAAACCCCCGGACTGGACCAGCGTGCTGACCAGGTTGCGCGCGTACGGGTAAAGCACGTTCGGGCAGTGGGTGCCGAGCATGCCGTCCAGGGTCGCGGCGTCGAAGCCAGCCAGGCCGAAGACGCCCGCCTGCTTCACTTCCACCAGGTAAAGCGACTTGTCCTCGACCTTGCAGGTCAGGGTGATGCCGAGCACCACCTCGTAGGCGCTCTCGCCCAGGCGCTGCACGTTCTGGCTGAGGTTCATCTGCAGCTGCGGCTGCGCGGTCTCGTTGAACACCGCCGGGGCGCCGGGCACCTCGAAGGACACGTCCTTGGCGTAGATCTTCTCGACCGTGAACGCCGGGCCGGTCTGGGCGGCGGTATCGGC
>MIDV01000092.1:54399-55343 GCA_001830245.1 Lysobacterales bacterium RIFOXYA1_FULL_69_10
CGCGAGGGGGCGAAACAAGGCCCCGCGGGCCAGGGCCGGCCCGTTCAGCCGCGGCCCTTGACCAGCGGCAGGTCGGCCTGCTGCCAGGCCTGGATGCCTCCGTCGAGCCAGTACACGTGCTCGAAACCGGCCTTCTTCAGGCGCTTGGCCGCCGATGCCGAGGCATGCCCGGTACGGCACACAGCCACCACCGGCAGCGACTTGGCACTGGCCAGCAGCTTGCTGTCGACGTCGAACTGGCTGGACTGCACCGACTTGCTGCCGGCGATGTGGCCCTTCTGGAAGTCGTTGCTGGGCGAGAGGTCGACCACCAGCGCGTTCTCGCGGTTGATCAGGCCGGTCAGCTCGGCCGGCCGCAGGGCCTTGTAGCTGCGGAACAGCCGGGCGATTTCGGTGTAGGCGATCGCGACCGTCAGGCCCGCCAGCGCCATCGACAGATAGGGGTGGCGCCCGGCAAAGGCGAGCAGTTCTTCGATGGTCACGGCGTCACGGCAGCAGCGAGGGGGCCGGGATTGTCGCCCAGCGCCGGTAGCGGCGCAAAAGCGGGTTTCATTCGCCGTCCCACAGATCCGGCATCCCGGAGGTCAGCCACCAGTTCTTGCTGGGTTCGTCCCAGCGCCACTGCTCGCGGTAGCGCACGGTGCGCTCGGTCATGGTGTGCTTGTTGACCACGCCGATCTCGATGTCGCGCACCGCGGTGCCGGCCTCCATGTCCTGGCTGGCGCCGATGTCGCGGTAATGCGAGATCTGCACCTGCTCGTAACGCGCCAGTTCGACATCCGTCAGGGCGTGTTCCTCGCGCTTGAGCGGGTCGATCAGGTTCATCGCGCCCTCGAAGTCGCCCCAGCGGATGGCGCCCGACCACGCGTACTGGTTGCGGTTCAACAGGTCCTGCTGGTTGGACATGCTGGCGCAGGCGGCCAGCAGCGAGACGAGAACGAGCA